>NZ_JBVHLU010000041.1:0-82967 GCF_055558835.1 Embleya sp. NPDC025285 | reverse complement strand
ACATCCAAAACCATCCCGCGCTCCTCAACGGCTTCCTCGCAGCAACCGACCTGACATGACGAACCAACAACAACCGAATCCGCAAAGCTCAGTAGCCCGCGTCGCCAAGGCCGAACACGCAGCGGGAGGTGGCGTCGTAGGTGCGGGCTGCACCCCGCACACCGCCGGCCAACCAGCGCCTACTACACCTACGACGCCTTCGTCTCCTACGGCACCGCCGGGCACGCCGACGGCGTGTGCACCAGCGCCTCCGGCGGACCCAACGTGCTGACGACCCGTTACGGGCTCGACGGCTCCGCGCACACCGCGCGCGGCACTGTCCTCGTTCAGCGGCAGCACCCTGACCTTCAGCCCCGAGACCGTCACCACCCCCACCGGGACCCGCAGTTATCTCCCGACCGGGGCGGCCTGGCCGGCGGAACGATCTGCCACGACTGGACGGCCGCCGCACCCTGCGCCGGTTCCCGCTGCCCACCACCCATCCGGGCGTCAACGGCGGCGCCACCGCGACTGCGGCTACAGGACCTCCTTTACGATTGCTTTGCTGATACACATCGGCGCGCTTTTCGTATTCGACATGGTTTACAAGTTCGATCCGAATACGGTGGATCCGGGTGGAGTTTCGGACCAACTGGGGTTGCAAAGAATAGGAACGCTCTTCCCATTCATATAATTTCTCATCTATCGCATTCGTGGGCGCTGGGTGAATTCGGGCCTGGTCCTGCTCTTGATCGGAATCTCGAACGTGCCCATTCTCACCAGGGTCCGATACCCGTCGGAGTAGACACCGGACGGCAGTGGTTGATGGGCTCGGCGAATCATGCTCGGGAGCAATCGGACGTCTGCGGCCGGGGGAACCTTGTGCCGGGTAGCCGCAGGGAGTCTCACCCTCCGGCTCTCGCGAAACCGTGCGTAACAGTCGCTCGATACACGACTCGCGTCGTCCTGGTCATCGAATCGCCACGGCGTTTCGGAGGGGCAAGGCGCCAAAGCGCCTTCATCCCCGACGTCCTCAAGGACGCCATCGACTACCTGCGAAGTGCGCCATCTGGGTGCCCACCGTGGGCGAGGACGTGGTGTTCACGCACGCCTTCGGTCGCCTCGGCGACACGCTGCCCGACGAGACGGCGGGAAGATCGACGGCGATCGGCTGATCACGGACGACCAGGTCTCCGTGCCGCTGGACACACTCGACGGCAAGGCGGTCGTCGACCTCGAACCCTGACGCCGACGGGCCCGTCGGCTCCCGGCCGGATCGCGGGAGCACGTGAGAACGGCATCCTGTCCCTTCCAACAGCGGCGACAAGACGAAGCGCGGGCCGCCCGTGTGGGCCCGCGCTTCGAGAGGGCGGTGGCTCTACGAGGTCGGGCGCCTCGCGCGCCGCCGCATCGACAACCATCGCAGCGACCCGCCAGGGCGACTCCCGAACAACAGTCCGTTTGGGCCAGTAACGCGGCCCGGCCGACCTGCAGACCGCGCCCCAACAACAGTATCGGCATCGGCATCCGGACGGCCGCGCGCGTCGTTCGTGTGAGAACCGGTCCCGTCGACGTGTCGTCGCACCCGAGCGACGGTCGGACGGGTTGCCTGTAGGAGTAACGCGAGCATTGTCGCTTCGAAGGGGGTCGGCGGCGGAGCATCGCTCACTCGCACGGATGGAGGATCATCATGGCCGGCAACGAAGGGCTGCCACCCGTCGTGGTGGGTGTCGACGGAACCCCCGCCGCGCAACTCGCGGTGGTGTGGGCCGTGGACGAGGCCGACCGACGAGGACTATCGCTGTGTCTGGTGCACGCGTGGAACGGGCAGGCGGAAGCCGCGACCGGGCCCTTCGCGCTCAAGGCGCGGCATACGTCGGACGAAGTCCTGCGATCGGCCGGCCGGCGGATGCTCGACGAGGCCGAGGCCCTGGCGGCGGCACGCCACCCTCGCGTCCCCCTCGATCGGATCCTCGTGAACGGGTCGCCGACCGCGGCACTGAGCCGCAGTCGGCCGGACGCCGCGATCATCGTCGTCGGCTCACGGCACCTGTCGTCGGCGCGGGAGGTGATGACCACTCGTACCATCGCGGTGCCGATCGTCGCCCACGCTCGTTGTCCCGTGGTCGTCGTACGAGAACCGGAGCACACCTCCGCGACACCCGCCACGGTCGTGGTGGGTGTCGACGGATCCCGGGCCTCGGTGCCGGCGGTGGCATTCGCCTACGAAGAGGCCTCACTGCGTGGTGCGACACTGTTGGCCGTCCACGTGCGCCGCTTCGATCGACTGCCTGCCATCGCCTCCGACGTGCGGGCCCAACAGACGAAGGAGGGCCGGATCCGCCTGGCCGAGGCACTCGCGGGATGGCAGGAGCGATTCCCCGACGTGCCGACGAAGCACGAGGTGCTCTTCGGCCACCCGGTGCCCGCCCTGACCGAAGCCTCCGCGCACGCGCTTTGCCTGGTCGTCGGGACCCGCGGCCTCGGCCGCTTCCGCGGCATGCTGCTCGGTTCGACCAGCCAAGGCGTCCTGCACCACGCGCGTTGTCCCGTGATCGTGACACCAGACCACGAAGATGCCTCCGAGCCCGAATGACAGTGGTGCTCTCCGTGCGCAACCGCGCTTCTACGTCGTACGCACAGTCGCACGCTCGCGAAGTCGGCCACGGCATTTCTCGCCGAGGTGGATGACCACGGTCCATTGCTTGGCGGCGGCCATGATGCCCAGCTCCAACCGGATGGGCATACGACGTCGGAGGACGCCCCACACACGCGTGGTCCGGCTACGGGCCCGCAGCCGGACCACGCCGCGTTGTGCGGTGCGACCCTCGGAAACCGGACTCGCTCGTTCATCGGGAGACCACGGCGTCCACCCGTGAACGGCCCTGTTCGTGAACGGCAGGGCACCGATCCGGTGGCGACGTTCGTGCCCGCGAGGGACGGTGGAAGAGTCGGAATCGGGTCGGCGGGCGGGCAATCCCTCCGGCGAATTGCGGATGTCCGACGTCGCTCCGGGCGATGATATGCGACACGAAATTTGCGCCCGCCGCAGAGGTCGGCGCATCGCCGGCAGACGCGGGATTCCGACCATGACCATCGCCCAGGCTCGGGCAACCATGCCGCACCGCGTCGAAGACACAACCCGACCGCTGTGAGGGATCGGCCCGGCGGCCCGACCGGCCGGCGCGGAAGAAACCCCGGCACGCACCGACCCCACCGGCGGGGCCGTGTGCAACTGACAAATGGCAGCCGGTGCGGCAGACAGGAGACCTCCGATGAGTACAAGCCACGGAAAAGCAGTTCGAGACGAACTACGCCCCCTCACCCGTGAGCTGCGACATGCGATTCCCGACGTCTACCAGGGCTACAAGGAGCTCCACGACGCGGCACTTCGCTCCGGTGCCCTCGACGGGAAGGTCAAGGAGCTCATCGCGTTCGCCATCGCGGTGAGCAAGGAGTGCGATGGCTGCATCGCCGCGCACGCGCACGCGGCCGTGCTTCAGGGCGCCACCGTGCAGGAAGCGGCCGAGACCCTCGGCGTCACCTTCCTGATGAACGGCGGGCCCGCCACCATCTACGGTGCACGGGCCTTCGCGGCGTTCAACGAGTTCTACACCGAACACATCGACAGGCAGTCGTGATCCCACCCGCCGGCAACCGCGTTCCCTGACGTGCGGAAGTAGGAGTCGGCAAGTGCGACGGCCCCGCGGGGAGAGACGGCGCGAGTCGGGAAAAGCACGCACATCCTGGGGACACGGTCGCGCGAGTTGGGATGAAGCGGTTGGGCTTGGACCGGATCGTCCTGGCCGAGAACACACGGGGGCGAGGGCGGGCGCCTTCAACGGGTCCCGTGGCCTCCCCGCCGGTGTCGGGATGACCCGCATGTCCCTGGCGGCGGCGCGGTCACAGCCGTTCAGGCGCAGGGTGCTGCGCCGATGGGCCGCACCGCCTCCGCGGGAAACGAACTCGCCCACACCCGGCTGCGCCGCCACCTGCTCGACGAAGCCGACCGCCTCACCCCCGGAGATCGCCCATCACCCCAACGACGCCTGCGATGCCCCGGCGCTGCCGAAGCGAACATTCACGCCCCCTGAAACCGGCGATTGGGTTCGGGGCAGGCGCGGTGACCCACGCTCCGTTTCCGGTCTCCGCCCCTTCGAACCGCTCCATCGAGTGCCTACGGCGTCGATCCGGACGATTGTCACGCTCCCCCGGCGCCGGGGTTTCCGGCCCGGACGCGGGAGACGGGCGTTGGCACGGTGCTCGCGGCCGCCTGCGCCCCGACCCCGACCGGCTGTGACCTCGTCCCGTAGGCGGTGACCGCCGTGGGTGTCGGCGGGGTCGAGGGGTCGGGGTTGCTCACCTCCGGAGTGAGGTCCCACTTTCCGCATCGGCCACCAGGAATGCGGGCAGGGTCGCCGCGACGAGCAGCGAAGGTCGGCGATCGCCGCTGTTGGTCAGGCGCGGTCGTGGTGGCGGTGGGCGGCGATGGCTGTCGTGAACGCGTCGACGAAGATGGTGGAGACGTTCGTAACGATGACGACCCCGGGCGCGTCGGCGGGCACGACACAGTGCTTCAGGAATGCGTCTGCCTCGCCGGTGGCGCCGATCGCCTTGCCGTGGCGATACGCCTGGACGAGGAATTCCCGGGCGTCGGCGTCGGTCCGCAGTGCCTGGACCGACTCGGCGCCGCCGGGAACGTACACCGCGTCGTACAGCGGTGATCCCACGGTCAGCAGTGAGCGCCGCGCCTCGATCTCCTCGTTGTCGGATGCGCGCAGGGGACCCTGGCGCGGGCCCACGACCTCGCAGGTCGCGCCGTGTTCGGTCAGGTGGGTCGCGACGGTGCGTACGTGGGCGCGGTCGACGCCGTCGGCGGCGAGGATTGCGATCTTGCGTGTGTGGATGCCTCCTTCGCCCGGGTTGTTGGCGATGCTCAGTGCCGGGGACGGCTCGGGAACGGGTGCCGGTGTGCGGGTCGGTGGGGTGATGCCCAGGCCGGCTCCGACACTGCGTGCGAGTTCGGTGTCCACGTTGGCGAGCAGCGCGACGACGTCCTCCCGGATGTCGTGGGCGTCGCACTTGCCGAGTTCGAAGCGGAAGGCGCCGACGATGTGGTCGCGTTCCCAGTCGCTCATGCTGTGCCAGAACAGCGCCGCCTGCCCGAAGTGGTCGTCGAAGCTGGGGCTGCGTTGTTTGATCCTGGCGCCCTCGACCCGTTCCTGATGGTGCTCGTAGCCGCCGTGGTCCGGGCCGGCGACGATCGGGCAGCCCCGGCCGAGCCTGTTCTCGCTGTAGCTGCTGCGGCCACGGTCGAGGCGCATCTGGTGGTGGCCGTCGCGCTGGTTGTTGTGCACGTCGGCGACCGGGCGGTTGATCGGGATCTGCGCGAAGTTGGGGCCGCCGAGCCTGATGAGCTGGGTGTCGAGGTAGGAGAACAATCGGGCCTGGAGCAGTGGGTCGTTGGTGAAGTCGATGCCGGGCACGACGTGGGCGGTGTGGAAGGCCACCTGTTCGGTCTCGGCGAAGAAGTTGTCCGGGTTGCGGTCCAGGACCAAGCGCCCGATCGGACGCACCGGCACCAGTTCCTCGGGGATGAGTTTCGTGGAGTCGAGCAGGTCGAAGTCGAAGGCGTGCTCCTCCGCCTCCGGGACGAGTTGTACGCCGAGTTCCCATTCGGGGGCGTCGCCGCCCGCGATGGTCTCCCACAGGTCCCGGCGGTTGAAGTCCGGGTCCAGGCCGCCGATCTTCTGCGTCTCGTCCCAGACGAGGGAGTGCACACCGAGTCTGGGCTTCCAATGGAACTTCACGAACGTGCCACGGCCGTCGGCGTCGACGAATCGGAAGGTGTGGACGCCGAATCCCTGCATCATCCGGTAGCTGCGCGGAATGGCGCGGTCGGACATGAGCCACATCATCATGTGTGTGGTCTCGGGCTGGTTGCGGACGAAGTCCCACAGGCTGTCGTGCGCCGACTGGGCTTGCGGAATCTCGTTGTGCGGCTCGGGTTTGACGGCGTGCACGAAGTCGGGGAACTTCACTCCGTCCTGGATGAAGAACACCGGCATGTTGTTGCCGACGAGGTCGAAGTTGCCCTCTTCCGTGTAGAACTTCACCGCGAATCCGCGTACGTCGCGTACGGTGTCGGCGGATCCGCGCGAGCCGGCGACGGTGGAGAACCGAGTGAACACCGGTGTACGCAGGCCAGGTTCGGCCAGGAAGGCGGCACGGGTGACGTCCGCCATCGACTCGTACGCCTCGAAGAAACCGTACGCGCCCGCCCCGCGGGCGTGCACGACGCGCTCGGGGATGCGCTCGTGGTCGAAGTGCGTGATCTTCTCACGGAAGTGGAAGTCTTCGAGGAGCGTGGGACCGCGGACCCCGGCTCGGAGCGAGTTGTCGTCATCGTCCACCCGGACGCCCTGGTTCGTGGTCAGGTGCTTGGCCGTGGGATGGACGCGGTACTGCTCCAGTTGGGCGTCCTTGGCGTCGTGCGGGGCGTCGGAGCGTCGGTGGGTGACATCCTGGTTCTGCGAGTCCATGCGGGTGGCCTCCTGGGACCGATCGCCCGGTTCTCGGTCGCCGGGTCGCGACGCGGGTACCCGTCCGCGCGAACGGCCATACCCCCAGGCATCATGGGGAGATCCCTGACAGTGTGGGCGAGGTCGGTCGCGATGCGTTCCACGGGATCGACGGGCGGGCCCGATCGTCGGCGGGTGGTACACCCCACACTCCGGTGTCCGCAGCACCGCACCCGTGGCGTAACCGACTGCAAGGCGCCCGACAAGCACCAGGGTCGGACACCGTACGGCGGCCCGGACGCCTGGCGGACAACGCCCGGACGCCCTGCGGACAACTCGCGGCGGCGAGCGACGGTCTCCGCGAACGTCGCGGGCACGAACGTCGCGGCGGCCAAGTCGGTATCGGGCACGGTCCGTGCCCGGACAATGCGAAATCGTCAGATTCCGGCCTCGGCGGACGAGCGAAGCTCCAAGATCGCCTCGTCGCCGAAGGTCTGGCCGGTGGGCACGAAACCGGCGGAAATGTACAGCGCCCTCGCCGCGAGGTTGCCCGCCCGCACACCGAGCCCAAGGACGGAAGCACCGAACACCTCACCCACGTCCATGACGATCTCCCGGAGACCCACCGATGCAAAACGATCCCCATCCTCCCCGGGCCCTCGCTGCCCATCGACACCCGCGACCGCCGGGCCACGCCACAGCACGCGCGGCCCGGCGGCGCTGCGCGCCTTCGTCACCGCTGGGACCGCCGCCCGCTCGCGTCGACACGACGCCGAGCGGGCACCGCCGAATACCTCGGTCCTCGGGTCTGTGCAAGACACCACCTCGCGCTGTCGCCACGGTTCGCGAGCGGGCGTTCGACGCCGAACGACTCGCCCGAGTTGATGCGCAGGGCTGTCGACCGCGGCGATCCGGTGGTCTCGACCTTGCCGTCGGGGTGATGGAGCCTGGACGAGATCATTCTCGGATATCACCGGTGGGATTGCTCACGCCTGCTGCATGACGGCGGGGCTTCCCTGGTTGGGCTTCACGAAGACACCGTGTCGATCCCGGCATCGCGAGGCCGGCGGCCCGCGCGGTGTTGTCGGTGGGGATCGGTAGCGTCACGGCACTGTCGTCGGAGACTTGCCCTCCCGTCCGGGTCCGACGGCCCGAATCGGCCCGCTGTCACACCCCCCGTCGGCGGGCCGAATCGACGTATCGGATGCGGCCCGCACGGGGGTTCGGCCGCGTCCGGTACGTCGAGCGGGACACCCGAGCCTGTGAACGCGCCTGCACCTCGCCCATGCCATGTCGTCCGGGAACACGTCGTCAGGGCCCTTCGACCGGAACGCTTCCACGCCCCGCCCGTAGTGAACCGGCCACTCGGCGTCCGACGTTGTGGGCGGCGACGCGACGCCCTCGGCTGAGGAGCGCCCACGCCGGCGTTCTCGCGGACGAGGTACGCGTGGTGTTCGGCGTGGCCGGGCGGGGAGGCCGCGGCGATCACGGTGCACAGGTAGCACAGGTAGGGGCGTCCGCCGCACCGGCGGAGCAGGCCTTTGTCGTCGAGGTCTCAAGCGATGTCCTCGATGTCGGTGCTGTGGCCGTTGGCGCGCAGGGTGGCGAGGGTGGCGAACACCTCACGGTGCGCGGGGCGGTGGAGTTCGTGGGCGTTGAGGCCGACGTATTCGAGGATGCGGAGACATGCTCCATACAAGATCGACCCCCTTTTCGATGGACTCGGGATCCTGCAGGTCAACACTGACGGGGCCCGGGTTGCATCACGCCGCATTGCGGCGATGGTGGAGGCATGCGGCCGGAAGGAAGAGCGCCGGATGCATCAGCCCCGGCACATGGCCTCCGCCTCGGCCCCGTGACGAGACGCCCGCATCCGGACCTGTTTGCGCCCCTGCGGCGTGGACGAGGTGGACAGACGAAGCGAGATGAGGTGGTTGATATGCCGGATACCCCGCATATCGTCAGCGATGTAATGACTCAGAGAGTGGTGGCTGTCCGTCGCGACGCGCCGTTCAAGGAGATCGCCCGGACCCTGAAGCAGTGGAAAGTCAGTGCCTTGCCGGTACTGGAAGACGACGGGCGTGTCGTCGGCGTCGTCTCCGAGGCCGACCTGCTCCCCAAGGAGGAGTTCCGTGACGGCGACCCGAACCACTACGAGGAAGGCTGGCGCCTGTCCGACCCGGCCAAGGCAGGGGCGGTGACAGCGGAGGAACTCATGAGCACTCCCGCGATCACAGTCCGCGCCGGCGTCACCTTGGCCCAGGCGGCCAGGATCATGGCCATGAGGCGCGTCAGACGTCTGCCCGTGGTGGACGACGGGGGCGTGCTCCGGGGCATCATCAGCCGTGCCGATCTGCTGAAGGTTTTCCTGAGGTCGGACGAGGACATCGAGGAGGAGGTCCGACGCACCGTGGTCTCCTACCTCTTCCCGGCCTTCAGCCACACCATCCGCGTTCACGTGCACGAGGGAGTCGTAACTCTCCGCGGACACATCGGGGATGCCTCACTCATCCCGGTTGCCGTGCGCCTTGTACGCGCCGTGGAGGGCGTCGTGGACATCGAGCCCCATCTCACCGCCGAGTCCGCCCCTTCGGCCGGACCAGGGAGCACGCAGTGAAGGTTCGGCAGTGCGGTCCCGCGGTGGAATGGCGCGACATCCTCATTGCATTTGGTTCGGCGCTGGCCGAACCGGTCACCGAGCGGGCGCGTGTGCCCATGTCCTCGGTTTCAGGCTCGGCGATGTCCACCGCATGCCCTCTGGTTCGCGAGGCGATGCACGCGCCGATCGTGGCGGGGACCGCCGAGGACACCTTGGGGAGCGCCATGGATGTCATGTTCCCGGCCAACCTTCACCACCTCGCCGCCATCGACGGAACCCACGCCGTCGGTCTGATCAGCGACCGTGATCTCGCCGCCCTGTGGGCGTCGGACCCCCTGGGTCTCAAATGTCGTACCACCGGCACGATCGTGGCACATGAACAGCCATTCGCGTCGTCCGAGGCCGACGCGTTGGACGCCGGTGAACACATGCTGCGCCACGCGGATTTGCCACTCCCCGCCGGCTTCACACGATCAGGACGACACGGCATGTGGTTGTCGCGGAGGGGCCAGTCGCGGTTCCCACCTGCGGCCGATCCGCGTTCTGGTCGTGTGGCCGCCGCGCTCGTCCTCGTCGTGTTCGCCGACGCCGTCTTCGCCTCCGTCCGGGAGTTGCCCGCCGAACGCGCGGTCGAGGCGGCGGCGGAGTGCGTCCCGGCGGGCGGGGGCGCCGCGCGCTTATTGCGCGGGTGTTCGGTCGTGGCGCGTTCGGGTGGCGCGGGTGACGGGCGGTTGTCTGGAACGACGAGTGTGATCGCGGACGCGCCCCACGTACGGCCAGATCCGAATGTGACTCTCTGTGATTCCTCGCGGGTGCCTACGAACGAGATTGTTGCCCTGCGGTACGTGTGCCTACGATGGCCGGCCATGACAGCCAAGGGCGAGCGGGACCCGCATGCCGGAGACCGAGCGGTCGGTGACGCAGGAGGAGTTCGAGGCGTATCGCGCGGAGCTGATCCGGCACTGCTACCGCATGTTGGGATCGGTGTTCGAGGCCGAGGACGCGGTGCAGGAGACCCTCATCCGGGCGTGGCGCGGTGCCGACCGCTTCCAGGGCCGTTCCTCCCCGCGTACCTGGCTCTACCGGATAGCGACGAACGTCTGCCTCGACGTGTTGCATGCCGGTCGGCGCCGGGCGCGCCCGATGGACCTGGCCTCTGCGGTCGGCGGCGCCACCGGCCCCGGTGTCGCCTGGGACGAGAGGGTGTTGGTCGAGCCGTTCCCCGACGCCCGGGTTCTCGGCACGTGAAGCCGCCGACCTCCTGGAGACCACCGTCGCGGCGGTCGACAGCGCCCTGCAACGAGCGCGCGCGACGCTCGCCGCCCTCGACGACACCGACACGCCGGCGCCGACAACGCGCTCCAGCATCTACCGGCCAAGCAGCGGGCCGTGCTGCTGTTGCGCGAAGTCCTGGGGACCAGGACGTGCGGCTGATCCTCGTGTTGTTCACCGCCGCCGCTGCGATCCGGCTGCCGGAACTGCGCCGCGGAGACTGGCCCGGATCGAGGTCTGCACGGCTGCGGCGGCAACGCACTCACCTGTCCGGTGCACCCGAAATCGGCTCGTATGCAAGGTGTCATCAGCTGGTGGACGGTCGACTCCTGTGATGTCACAGAGGCCAGGGCGGTCCACTCGTCTTTGCATTCCACCAAAGCGTTGGTGGCGGTGCCCACCGTCGCACCCATCCGCACTCTCTCGAAAAACGACATACTTGGATGTATCGAAACTCCATAACGGAGGGAAGAGAGCCATGGCCGCCACCACGATCGGCGTCTATCGGGAAACGGCGTCGGATGAACGGCGAGTCGCACTCGTGCCCGAACTCATCAGCACCGTCAACGCCATCGGTCTGGACGTCATGGTGGAGGGCGGAGCAGGCGTGGCGGCCTGGTTCCCTGACGACGACTACGCGAGAGCCGGTGCGGACATCGTCCCGCGCGACGCGTTGTTCCGACATGCGGACATCCTCATCGGGATCCATGCCCCCAACGTCGCGTTCCCCGACCCTCTCCAGAACGGGCAGACGCTGGTGGCACTCCTCCGGCCGACCCGGATCCCCTTCCTGATCCGCCACTGGGCGGACGAGGGGCTCACCGCGATCAGCCTCGACCTGGTCCCGCACGCATCGAGCGCCGCGTACTACCCGGTGGACGCCGGCGCGTCCCAGGCCAGGATCGCCGGCTACCGGGCGGTCCTGCTGGCGGCCGGCCTCCTGAGTCGATGCCTACCGCCGTGGGGCTCGGCGGCAGCGGTCTTCGAACCCGTACGGGTACTTGTCGTCGGTGCCGGAGCCGCCGGCCTGCAAGCGATCGACACCGCCCGCCGCCTCGGTGCGCTCGTCCACGCCCACGACCTACGTCGCCATCCACAGGAGGAGATCACCGCCCTGGGAGGCACCTTCCTCGATCTCCCCGATCTCTGGACGGCAGTCGACGATGTCGATTTCGCTCGGGCGCTCGACACCAACCAGGCCGCGCTACGCCGGGGCCTGAGTGAGGTGCTTCCCCGCTTCGACATCGTCATCACGACTGTCGAGCCTGTCGAGCCTCCGGGCCGGCCCGCGCCGCCCCTGATCACCACCCGGGCGATCCGGACAATGCGCCCCGGCTCGGTCGTTGTCGACGTCACGGCCGGCCCAGCGGGCGGGAACGTCGAGGCTGTCGAGCCGGACACCACGGCCCTGGTTGGTGACGAGCACATCACGGTAGTCGGCGCGGGCAACCTGCCATCACAGGTCCCGACGACTGCGTCGACCGCCTACGCGCACAATGTCGCCGAATTGCTCGAACGCCTCATGCACGGCGGGTCCCTGATGATTGATCTGAACGACCCCCTACAGGCCGCGATCGTGGTGACCCACCACGGCAGCGTCCTCCACGCTCCCACCCGGCAACTGATCCTCGATGCGACCGCCGTGGCTGGTCTGCCCTAGTCCCCGCTCCGGTTGACGCCCCTGGTCACGGCGTTCGTCGCGGTGGACGATGCCTGTCACGTCCCTCCCTCAACCTTTGAGCGGGCGAACTCAACCTTTGAGCGTGCGAGGCGAGCAGGACCGGGCATCGGACACCACTGTTGCTCAGCCGGTCGGACTGCCGTCGGCAAAAAGGGCCGCGTGGCGGGCAATGGACACGGCATGGCTCGCGCAGCGCTCGTAACAACAACTCAGCAACGTCGCGTCGGCAACATCACCGGGCTCGGCCTCGTCGGTTTCGGAGAGCATTCGCCGGTACAGCAGCCGCTGGCGCTGGGCAATCTCGTGCAGGTCTCCGAAAAGGTCCGCGACGACCTCGGATTCGCTGGACTCCAGCACGCCACCCGCCTTGCCGACCATGGTCAGGGCCAGATTGCCCATTCCCCGCAAGGGGAGCCTTAGCCGAGCGGGCAAAGGCCGCCTCGACTGCCGTGCCCAGGCCAGTTCGACCAACTGTCGGGCAAGAGTCGCCAGGCATTCCACGTCGGTGCCGACGTGGACGCCGACCACGATCGCGCGCGGGTCAGCCGCCGGCGAGCCGCCCGACAGCACAGCCGAAGCGTCGTCTTCGATCTCCTCACGAAGCTCGTACAGCGCCTTCTCGGCGGCCGTTGTGCACTCGGCAGCCGTGTCGGCGATGTCGAGCAAGGCGGCGGTGGCTTCGGTCAGCGCCTTGTGCGCGAGCCGAATCATCCCGGCCAGGTCTGCGACCAGCCGACCCGACCGGTACCGGCCAATCTCGGACATACGCCAACTCCTTTTCCAGGACACGGCCTTGCCGCCGACCGCGTCCGCGAGGGGGGCCTCTGCCGACCGTGAGGGCGACCACCTGAACGTGCGCCGTGTCCCATACCTCCCTTCAAGTCTCGCACCACTCCTGCGGACGACAAGAGCCAAAGTGTCGGGCCATCCGAAGCGGAAAACGCCCGCCTCTGCCGGGCACGAGCCCAATCGGAACGCCCTCGCCCGATTCGGCGACAGACGTTCCGGCGCACAGTTCGGGCACGACCTCCTCCGACGTCAGCGGCAAATCCCTCCCGGCAAAGTGTGACCCCTCACCAACGCGCTACCCATGCCGCACGACTGTCCCGGCAACGACGTGCTCCCCGACCGCAGCTCACACGCCTATCGGGCGATTTCGGAGGCGGTCAACGCCTGATGGCTGAGCTGATCGAGCACGTATGTCTCGACCGACTACGCCCGCGACAGCGCGATCACTTCCATCAGGGACTCTCCAGCCCGCCGGATCCGTCCCTCCGACGCCGCCGGCACGCGACCGGTGGCCAAGTTGCCGAACAGTGGCTCCGGGCCATAGGGCGCACGGATTGGCGCGCATCGCGGTACCGCTGTGTCGAGGTCGACGTGCGCCACGGGAGAAACCGCGCAATCCTCGGATGAGGGCCGATCTCACCATGACTTTCAAGTTCCCAAGAAGCGGAGACAGTCGCCATGGCACCAGCCACCACCGGAGATCTTGACGGCTCAGCCGGGATCCTTTCCGCTGTCCGCGGGATCACCGACGACGTCGAGCGACGCGGACTCACTGCAACCGCCCGAAGCGGGGCCAATGCCGGAGCACACCGAAACCTTCCCGGCTTGCCGTCAGACCCCGGTCCCACGGCCACCGTGCGTCACGCGCACCGCGCCATCAACGTCCTCCCTCATGCCTGAGCCCGACCACCGCAGCGGGCCGGTGGTGTCCGGTCATCGGGCCGAGGCGTCCGCCGTCCGGGCCGGCACCGATCTCGATGCTTCGCCGGTCCCGCGCGCCGACGTGCGGGAAACCCATACCGCGGTGCTGTTCTTCGTAGGTGACCGCGCCTACAAGCTCAAGAAAAGGGTCGACCTGGGGTTCGTGGACTACACCACCCGGACGGCACGGCGGGACGCGTGTGAACAGGAAGTCGCTCTCAATCGTCGCTTCGCCCCGGACGTTTACTTGGGCGTGGGAGAATTTCACAGCCCGGACGCGGAGATGCCCGAACCCCTCGTGGTGATGCGTCGTATGCCGGCGGAACGGCGCCTCTCCCGGCTCGTGGGTGAGGGAGTCGACGTCGACGAGGTCCTGCGCGCCGTCGCCCGACTGCTCGCCGCCCGTCACGCGGAAGCGGCACACGGCCCGGAGATCGACGAACAGGGCACGCGAGGATCCCTGTCGTCTCGCTGGGCAGACAGCTTTGCGCAGGTCCGCGCGCTGGCCGCCGACGGTCCTGTGCCCGACGGGGTGGAGGAGGTCGAGCGGTTGGTGCACCGCTACCTCGCCGGCCGCGAACCCTTGTTCGACGCGCGTATCCAGCAGGGGCGGGTGGTCGATGGCCACGGCGACCTGCTGGCCGAGGACATCTTCTGTCTCGACGACGGCCCCCGCGTCCTGGACTGTCTGGAATTCGACGACCGCCTTCGCTACGTCGACGGTCTCGACGACGCCGCCTTCCTCGCCATGGACCTGGAACAGCTGGGTGCTCCGGATGCCGCGGCGTTCTTCCTCACCCGGTACAGCGAGTACTCCGGTGACACCGCACCACCGTCCCTGTGGCACCACTATGTCGCCTACCGAGCGTTCGTCCGTGCCAAGGTCTCCCTGATCCAGGCACGACAAGGCGCGCCAGGTGCGGCTGCCGCGTCACAGCGACTGGTCTCGACGACACTGCGCCACCTGCGCGCCTCCGTCGTCGGCCTGACTCTCGTCGGCGGACTTCCCGGCAGCGGGAAGTCCACGCTGTCCGGCGCACTGGCCGATCGCCTGGGCGTCACGCTGCTCAGCAGCGACCGCCTCCGTAAAGAACTCGCGGGCATTCCACCGGAGGAGGCCGCGGCCGCCCGCTATGGCGAAGGCCTGTACACGCCCGAGCGGACCGCCACGACCTACGCGGCCCTGCTCAGCCGCGCGTTCGCCCTGCTGTCCCGCGGCGAGTCCGTGGTCCTGGATGCCACCTGGTCCGACGCACGACAACGCGAAGCCGCCGTGGACATGGCGGAACGCGCCCATGCAGACCTGGTGGCTCTGCACTGCCAGGCTCCGAACGAGGTGTCGGCGGCGCGCCTGACCGCCCGCGCGGCCGGTGCGTCCGACGCCGACCTCGACGTGGCCACCGCCATGGCAGCCATCGAGCCGCCGTGGACAGAGGCCGTGGGGATCAATACCGGTGGGAGCCTGGAAACCGCAGTCGCCCAGGCTCTGGCGGCCCTACGTCCACACAGCCCCGACGACCGAGCCTCGACCTTCCGCCGTTCCCACATGGAGCCGGATTAGAGGCAGCTTCCATGCGTGTGCGTGCGCTCCCCCGGGCGGTTCGGTGACTCATGCCCGGGCGAGGGAGACCGCACGTTGGTCGCGGACCTGGCGCCCTCCGGCCTCGAGGTCGGCCCGGATGAGATCCTCCGCATCGCCGTCTTCCGCCGGCATCCCAACGCAGCAGGCCCTCTCCAACGAGCGCGTCCCGCCACTGGTCCGCGGCGGCCTAGCGGTCGAGTCGGGCCTGAACGACGGCCTGGTGCCGCGCGGGGCTGGAGCAGACCGAACTGGCGCCCATTCCTGACACTTGCCGTTCCGGGCATCACCTACGCGGTGCGCGTCGCGGCCGACGGCAGCAACTTCTTCGGCGCCTGGGCCGCCGGCCTCGCCTTCGGCGGCCATCTGCGCCGGGGGCCTTCGGTCCGGGGCGTTTCGACGGAAGTCCCAACTCCCGGGCAGAGCATGGAGTTCACCGAGCGTCTCGGCCTGTTGCTCGCCCCCCGAGTCTTCTGATATTCGGCGCGATGATCCTGGGACCGGCACTTCAGCATCCGACTCGGCGGCTGATTGTCTACGCGCTGATCAGCCTGACCATGGTGCGGATGCTGCCGGTCGCGCTCGCTGGTCGGCAGAGGTTTGCGTCGTCGTGATCGCCGTCATCTGGGCCTTGTGCACCGGCCACTCCGCGCCGGCTCCGGGCCGCGATCACCTCGCGGCGCGCGGCGGCGGTCATCTCCGCCTCGATCTCGTGCAGCAACTTGATCCGTCGGGAGCGTTCGACCACCGCGTCGGCCGGAGCCGATCGTGACAACGTCCTGCTCATCGAGTCATCGAGCAGTTCCGAAATACGGCCTGGTATGAAGGCTGCACAGGACCCGGTTCGGGGCCTCGACCGCAGAACGCCCCTGTCAGGGCAGGGAGATGGCGTGCTCACGCGAGGTGTGGCGTTACTCTCCGTTGGCGTGGCGTTTCTTGCCGATCACGTCCTGCAATGCGATCCCGCGCCCAAGGTGCGTGTACGCACGGCCGAGCGGTGACGCCCAGCGGCGTCCGCGGCCCGGTTTCGCGTCACCGCCGCCATTCACCGACGACGCTCATCCGGTGGCTTCGAGACTGCTCAGGGCGGCATCGAGGCGACGGGTGGCCTCCTCTGCGACCGACCGGAGGTCGGGCAGGCCGGTGAGAGTGACCATGACGCCGGGATCCAGTGCCTGAACCGCGGTGTGCTCGCCATCGGCACGGACCACGACGTTACAAGGCAGGAGGAGGCCGACGGTGCGGTCCGTGTCCAAGGCTCGGAGGGCAAGCGGCGGGTTGCAAGCGCCGAGGATCAGGTAGTTCTCCATGTCGTGGCCGAGCTTGGTCTTCAGGGTGGCGGTGACGTCGATTTCGGTGAGGATCCCGAAGCCCTGCGCGGCAAGGGCCTCGCGGACGGCGGTGACGGTGGTGGCGAAGTCCGCATCGAGACGGACGGTCCGGTCGTAGCGCATGGCGTCATCCCTATCGGTAGGCATGTGTGGGTATCGGAAGGTGGCCGCTCCGCGCGGACGCATGCTGCATAATACCCCCTGGGGGTACGTCGACCCGGTGTCGCGCGTCGAGGCGGCGCCCGTAACCAACACCGTGGACAATGTGTGGCGATGTCGGATGACGCCGATGTCGCGGGCCTCCGGGACGGCGCGTCGAGTGTGTAGGTCGCGTCCCGCGGTCCGGTAGGCATCGGGTCCCCCGCGGCTCACCACAGAGGTCGCCGGAAGGCGCACGCGAGATCATGGCATAGGCCTACCGTGATACGGGCCTGACCAGTTCCGCCGCGATTCCGACGGCCCAGTCATCGATCGCGGCCCAGTCCCGGAAATCTCCGAAACGACCGCCGCACGCCCAGAGGAGCGGGCGCGACAGTGCGGAAACGTGCTCGTGTTTGAGGACCCCTGCGAACGAGTGCACGTCCTGGGGGTCGACCACGACGTGGTCCCTGGCGACCGCCGGGGGTTCCCTCACGTGCGCCGCGAGCCAGCGTCCCCGCCGCCCGTGGAGGGAGGAAGCGAGGCTCACGTTGAACAGCCACACGCGGCGCCTCGCAAGCTCGGCTGCGTAACGGTGGAGGAACTCGGCGGCGTCCTCCAGCCAGTCGCCGTTGTGGATGGCGCTACCGACCACCACCACGTCGTACCGCAAGTTCTGCGGAGCATCGGCCGCAGGCCGGAGATCGACCCGATGGCCGGCTTCGACGAACCGTGCGGCAATGCGCTCGGCGACCGAGCGGGTCGACCCGTGGCAGGTCGCATACGCGACGAGGATGTCCATTGTCGCCTCCTGAGGAATCGACGACGCCGCTGGCGCGCGCTCGGCTGGACAAGTGTCGGCAAGCGCTGACCAAGGCCGGGCCGGGCGTGCGGCGGTGCGGAAAGGCAACCTTCACGGTCTTTCCTTCCTTTCACAGCCCCTGAGCAAGCAGAATCTCGTGCGCCAGCCGGGCCCCACGTGTCATGGCGTCGCGCTCGGGCTCCTCGGTGAGCTTCTGTTCCAGGCCGTCGGCCAAGGCACGAAGCGCCTGGGCAAGGGCTTGCACACGCGCTTCGGCCGCGTCGAGGCGTTGGGAGATGTCTTCTGCCATGGGATCGAGCGTGTTCTTGGTCATGATCGCTCCTGCTTTGGTTACGGGGCGGGCCATCCGGCTCGGAGAGACCCGCCCGTACTGGCTCTTACGCAACCGCCGGCCGCTGGGTGGCCGGATTGCGGGTCCGCGCCGACCGCACTCGGGCGAACGGCACGGGATCGCGTATCGAGACTCCGGCAGCGACGCGCCCTGTACAGGACGTATTCGTCTGGCTGCAAGGCGCATCGCATTCCGCCTCGGCCTGGAATTCCGGCGCTGTCGCGGCATGATCGCCACAGCCTGAGGGCGGCGCTCAGCATGCGGCGCTCAGGCGACTCGCGGTGGCCGAGGCCACCAGCGGAGAAAGGCGCCCGACGGCACTCGTGCCCATCAAAGGGACAGAAGTCGTCCCGAAGGGGTCCGCAAGTCCGGCGCCGGCACAGTCCGCCGACGCGCCGTCTTCTTGGCCATCCTGATGCGTGGCACAGCTGCCACCTCCTGGGTTTCCACCGGCCCGCCAACGCGGCCGGCGAGAGAAGAGCCGTCGCCGGATACCAGGACAGCACGGCGGGCTCATCCTCGAACAGGGCCATGTGGCCCGGTGATTCGGAATCGGTGCGTCGCCGACAACCCGGGGTACGCCGAAAGCCCGCTCACCCCCAAGCGAATTCGCCGAAGTGCTGCCCCGCGATGCCGTACCCCGCGCGGATGCGGCGCATCGCGCAGATCGACCACGAATGCCGCCCGGTGTGAGTGCCGCAGACTCGCGGCATGCGACATCGGGTCCGACGCCGTCGAACTCGGTCAGGCCCGGTCGATCTCCTGGGTGAACAGGACGCTATCGGCGCGTCCGACTCGTCGGTCGATGGACTCGAGGCAACGCAGAAACCCGGAGATGGCACCGTCCGGGTTGATGTCCGGACACTCGACGGCCGACGCGCACGCGACGATGTCGTGCGGGTCGAGCATGGACGGTTTCACAGTCGATGATCGGGCGTCGACGACGAGGACGCGGTCCTCATTCATGGGCGTTACTCCCCCACGGGCGTCTCGTGCCGCGCGCTCCACTTGCGCGGTCTCCGTCGGCGATAGCGCTCAAGAAAGCGTGGAGCGGCGTGCGCGGCCCGAATCGGGCAGTCGATGCCGACGTCCTCCCACCGGGTTCAGTCGGGCGACATCATCGAATGCCTGGCCGTATGGTCGCCATGACCTTCCCGGCCCTGGTAAAGATCCACCATCACTGCGAGCAGATCGTGGTCTGTCAGTACACCAATGGCGCGATCCGTCGCGTCCACGACCAGAAGGGCGTCGATCCCGGCCTCGAGAAGGCGTCGACTCGCGCTGATCACATCCAGATCGGGGGCGATGAAGGGGGGGTCGACTCCGAGTACATCGCGTGCTATGCGGTGCTTCAGACCGAGTGGGTCGAGGGCCCAGACCGACGCAAGATCGCGGTCGCTCAGCAGACCCAGGGCACGACCGTCTTCGACGACGGCGACATGCCGCAGGTGGGCGGTGAGCATGCGATCCATCGCCTGCCACAGGGTGTCATGGGCGGCGACCCCGACGACCGGGCCGTGCATCGCCTCTCGAGCCGTCGGGATGTGGGTCGGTTCTCCTGGGCGTGTGTGTGTCGTGGACATGGTTCACCCGTTCCGGTCGGATGTCGTGCGCGAGATCGTCAAAAGGCCGAGTACGTTCGCCCCCGTCGAGGTGCACGCCTTCGAGTGGGTTGCCTGGCTGTCGGCTCCTTCTTTCTTGTCGAGGATTCCAGGGTCGGCCGTAAACGCGCTCGCCGCAAAGGGGCCATCGGCTCTGGACGATGGGATTCGACGGGGCCGTTCGGCCCTGTCCGGTCGACCGCATTGTCGGCCACCCGGTTTCCGAAGGTAACGAGGAATGGTAGGCACGGGTTTTCCTCCCATATCCGATCAACCGGCGAGCAGGACCGCCGCGCCGCGAACACGATCGGCCGCGAGATCCGAGAGCGCTCGGTCGGCCTGGCTCATCAGGTAAGGCGTCGTCGTCACCTGAAGGTCGATCTCCGCCGCAAGACGGAGAAACTCGATCCCGTCCCGGCGGGTGTTGGCGGTCACGCTGCACAGGTTGCGTTCGTGGAACAGATGCCGTTGGTAGTTCAGCGGCGGAATGTCGGTCAGGTGGATACCCGCGATCGCCACGGTTCCGGACCGGTCGAGCGCGGCCAGGGCGGTCGGCACGATCTCGCCGACCGGAGCGAACACGATGGCGGAGTCCAATGGTTCGGGGGGCTTGTCGTAGGTATCTCCGGCGGAGGCGGCCCCGAGTTCCAGAGCCAGTCGGCGGGCCTCCGGAGAGCGGGTCATCACATGTACGGAGGCACCTCGCGCAAGCGCGACCTGTGCGGCGAGGTGGGCGGACGCACCGAAACCGTAGACGCCCAGCCTGCCCCCGGGTGGCAGGTCGGCGCGCCGCAGGGCCCGATAGCCGATAATCCCCGCACACAGCAGCGGCGCCAAGTACTCGGCGGCCCGATCGACGGGCAGCGCGTAGGCGTAATCCTCCGGCGCCACAAGCCGGTCGGCGAATCCGCCGTCTGCGTCCCAACCGGTGTACCTCGAATCGGGACAAAGATTCTCCGCGCCGCTCCGACAGTGGCGGCACCTTCCACAGGTGTGACGGAGCCACGCGATGCCGACGCGATCGCCGGTGACGAAGCGCGTCGAGTCCATCCCCACAGACTCGACTACGCCGACCACTTCGTGCCCGGGTACGGTGTTCGCTCTATGCGGCTTCAGATCACCCTCCGCAAGGTGCAGGTCCGTACGGCAGACACCACATGCCTCCACCCGCACCAGAATCTCGCCCGGACCCGGCTGTGCCCACTCGCGTTCCACGAAATCGAGGGGCTGGGTGTCGATCGGCCCGGGACGGCCCACCACCCAAGAGTGCCCCGCGTTGCGCCCGATCGCTGAAGTGTCGCTCATGGCTTTCGCTCCGCGGCTGAGGGGTTCGGGCCCGTCCGGCCGGGCCGGATGCCTTTGCCTTCGACGTTCACCGTCGCGCACCCGGACATTGAGCCACAGGGCCGAGTGGCGCCGGATCAGGGCCGAAGGTCCCATGCCAGTCGTCTTGCCGTGAGCCGAGCGGCTCATGTCCCCCGTTCCAAGACTCCCGGGAGTCCGGATTTCATGGGGCGAACGGCCCTGTTCGATCCGGGTCGCCCGGAGCAGGGTCGAAGGCGGGGCCGTGTTGGACCGGCCGCCGTGAAAGGAGTACGACATGTCCACCTCAGAGGGACGCGAGTCGATCGTCGTGGGAGTCGAGGCGACCCCCTCCGCACGCGCGGCCGTTGTATGGGCGGCGGACGAGGCTGATCGACGCCGACTGCCACTTCGTCTGGTATCTGCGCTCGACTGGCCGGCGGATGCGGATCGGGACCCGGCCGAGCGGCAGCCGACGCAAACATGGCGCCGACTATTCGAGGACCCCGGGCGACGCGCGCTCGCCGAAACCCGCGCGCTGGCTGTCGGGCTGCATCCGGCACTGCGCGTTGAAGAAGCCTTGGTCGACGGCGCTCCGGCCGATGTCCTGCGTGCGGAAGCACGTACCGCGAGCATGGTGGTCCTGGGCTCGCGCGGGCTGTCTTCACTGCGAGAGTTGATGACCACCGGTGGGATCGCCGTACCGGTCGTGGCGCACGCTCCGTGCCCTGTCGTGGTGGTTCGGGCCCCAGAGCCCGTCTCGGGTGTGGCAGAGACGATCGTGGTCGGCGTCGATGGCTCCGAGTTGTCGAAACACGCCATGGCGTTCGCCTTCGAAGAGGCTTCACTGCGTGGTGCCGAGGTGCTCGCGGTACATGTCCGCAACCCGCATCCGGGGTCCGTGGCGTCCGCGGCGGCCGACGCCGACGAAATCAGGGAGGGACGGCATCGGCTGAAGGAGGCGCTCACCGGATACCACGAAAAATACCCGGGCGTAACGGCGCGTCGCGAGGTCGCGTTGGGGCACCCGGTGCGCGTTCTGGTGCGGGAATCCGAGCACGCCTTGTTCTTGGCGGTCGGTACCCGCGGGCTCGGCGGATTCCGGGGCATGCTGCTCGGCTCCGTCAGCTACGGCGTTCTCCACCACGCGCATTGCCCTGTGGCCGTGCTGCCGCCGGGCAGGACGTGAAGGGAAACCTCGCCGAAGACAACATACGAGCCCGACCCGGCTGTCCCGGTGGCGCGTCACCGCACCGCCGCTTGCCATCCGGTGAGCAACCGATCGGCAAAGCCTGGCCGTCCCGCCGCGCGAGCACGTGCCGCCGAGATCTACGCAGCAGTTCGAACACGAGGCTGTTCGCATGGGCCGTTCTGCCCGCTCACCTCAGCGAACGCCCCCGCCGGTGGCGTAACGACGTCGACGCTTGGCACGCCTCGATTCGTCGGCGCCCCACACGATGAACGGGAAGGACGCGATGAGCGCCAGAACGTCCGCCGGGAGTGCCGATGTGCCGAAAAGCGCTTGGAACGGCGGGATGTAGATCAAGGCCGCGGTGAAGGCGATCTCGAACGCGATCCCCCATAGGAGCAGTGGATTCGACCACACCCCGACCGAGCGCAGCGAGGCGTGTTCGGTGCGGGCCGCGAAAGCCGTGCCGATCTGGCAGGCGACGATGCCCGCGAAGGTGGCACTGGTGGCCCGGAGGTAGTCGTCGTGCAACGGATGTCCCGAACCTGTGGGATCGCCGGGCTCCCAACCGGCACGCCACAACACGTAGAAGAACGCCACCATGACCAACGCCGCGGAGATGAGCCCGAGGAACACCCAAGCCCTGAAGAGCAGATTGCCGCGGATGATGCTCTCCTTGCGCGAGCGCGGTGGCCGGTTCATCAGGCCGGGTTCGGCCGGCTCTCGCCCCAAGGCAAGTGCGGGCAAGGTTTCGGTGCCCAGGTCGATCGCGAGGATCTGCAAGACGGTCAGCGGTAGTGGAATCTTCCCGCCGGACAATGCGAACACCAGGAAGGGCACCACTTCCGGAGTGAGGTGGGCAAAGATGTAGAGAATGAACTTGCGGACATTGTCGTAGACGCGGCGACCGGCTTCGATCGCCGCGACGATGGTGGCGAAATTGTCGTCGGTGAGCACCATCGTCGACGCCTCGCGAGCGACATCGGTCCCACTTCGCCCCATGGCCACGCCGATATCGGCACGATGCAGTGCCGGCGCATCGTTGACGCCGTCGCCCGTCATGGCCACCACATGTCCCACCGCTCGCAGCGCGTCCGCGATACGCAGCTTCGCCTCGGGCGATGACCTCGCGAAGACGATCTCGTCACCACTCCCGATGAGTTCGTCCAATCTCGCCTCGGACATCGCCTCGAGCTCTTCTCCCGTCACCGTACGAAGGCCCTCGGTACCGATGCCCACCTCACGGGCGATGCTGGTGGCGGTGACCGGGTGATCTCCCGTCACCACGTGCACCTTCAGGCCCGCCTCGTGGCATCTGCGTACGGCTTCCGGGACCTCGGGCCGGGCCGGGTCGACCAACCCGACCAACCCGAGGAAGCACAAGTCGTGCTCCGCGTCCTCCCGGTGCTCGGGAACAGGCCCATCCGCAGGGAAGACGCGATCCGCGGACGCCAGGACACGCAGTCCCCGTCCCGCGAATTCCGCCAGCGCTGCCTCGGTACGCCGGCGATCCTCGTCCGTCAGTATCCGGAATACGCCATCGTCGGCGATCGTGGCACAGCGGGGAAGTACCGCCTCGGGAGCGCCCTTGACGTCCAGCCGCCTGTGGTCGGCGTCGGGCGTCAACGTGGACATCAGTCGCAGCGTGGGGGTAAAGGGGAACAGGCGGAGCCGATCGCGATCCCGGACGGTTTCATCCACGCGCGTGTCACCGTGCGCCGCGGCTCGGAGGAGGGCGAGTTCCATCGGATCGCCGATCGCCGGCCGATCGCCGACGGCCACCGCAGCCGTCGTACAGGTGGCGAGGGATTGCAGCAGGTGCCGGTACTCCTGGGGCAACCCCGGCCTTGGAACAACGTCTGCTGCGGCCACTGCACCGCGAACGAGGGACACGTGCATGCGATTCTCGGTCAAGGTGCCGGTCTTGTCGGTACAGATCACCGATGTCGAACCGAGTGTCTCGACCGCGCTCAGTCGCTTCACCACCGCGCCCCGACGCGCGAGTACCCGCACGCCGACGGCGAGCGCGAGAGTGATGGTCGGCAACAGCCCTTCCGGCACGTTCGCCACCAGCAGACCTACCGCGAACAGGAACGCGTCCTTCAGGGAGAGTCCCGCCAACAGACCCAACGGCAGAAAGGCCAGGCCCACGCCTGTCGCCACTGCGGCAATGATCCAGGCGACTCGCTTGACCTGCATTTCCAAAGGGCTGCTCTCACGCTTCACGCGGTGACTGAGAGCGGCGATCCGGCCGAGTTCGGTGTGGTCGCCCGTGGCATACACGAGCGCGCGAGCCGTGCCGTCGACAATTGCGGTTCCGCTGAACAGGAGATCGGATGCCTCGAGCAGAGGTGGAGTACCCACGGCGTGCTGCGAGCCGCGTGTCACCGGCACGGACTCACCGGTGAGCGTGGACATGTCCACGTCCACCAAACCCTCGACGACGCGCGCGTCTGCGCAGACCCGATCGCCTTCGGCGAGCAGCACGACATCACCGGGAACAACCGACGCGGCGTCCACGGACCTGGACACCCCGTCCCGTACGACCCGGGCCTGCTCGGAAAGGAGGCGGCCGAGTGCCTCCACCGCCTGCTCCGCCTGGCGTTCCTGAACGAAGGCGAACGCGGCGTTGAGAACGACCACGGCCAGGATCGCGCCGGCCAGCGCGGGCGTCCCCGCCGCGAACGCCAAGAGCCCCGCACCGATCAACAGCAGTGCAAGGGGGTGCACGAACTGGGCCCCGAGGTCGCGCCACCAGGAGCGCTTGCCCCGACGTCTGATCCTGTTCGGGCCGTACGCCACCAAGCGCCGGGCGGCCTCGCGCTCGCTGACACCGTCCGTGCCGCATCGCAGATCACGGAGCAGTCGCAGGAGCGGCTCGCGAGGGTCCGGCTCGGCGGAGCCGGCCGACGGTCCCGATCCGGTTGCAGACGTCGGGTCCGGCATTTGCGCGCTTGGGTCAGTCATCGGACCTCCGCGGGCCACTCATGGTCGGCGTTCGGCGAGATCGGACTCGAGCCTGGTGGTCTCCGGGCAGCCACAACCATGCGCGTGCCGGCGGACGTCACCGGGGCCGCTCTGTCAGGCATGTACCGCCCACACCACCACATCCGTCGGCGGTGTCGTTCGTCGCCGGCTCCGGCCGTTCGTCGTCCGACACCGACACGATGCCCGTGATCGTCGTCACGCTCACATCCCCATCGTCCCGTGAGCGTGGATGCTGCTCAACCGTGAGCAGCCTGCGTGCCGGGGGCGAGCCGCCGACGGCACGCCACTCCTGGGAATCGCGCCCGCCGCGCCCGAACATGGCGAGCTTCAACGGCCACGGCTCCGCTGGGACGCCTCGCGATCCTGGACCCGTATGGCGCGGTCGGGCAACCGCGTGATGCCGGAAGTGTCGTGACGCACAGAGTCGCCTTATTGCGTTCACCTCGACCGGAGCAGCCATGAGGGCCTCCGAAGCGCCGCGAACATCCGCCGCGGTGGCACGCGCGGTATTCGAAGCCCTCAACGACGGAGATCTCGACCGTTTCGCCCCTTTCTCGGCCGACGGCGTCTTCGACGACTTCATCGCGGTCGGCGAGTTTCGCGGGGCTGCGGTCGTGCGTTCCTTCTTCGCGGAACTCTTGGCCGCAGTACCGGACTTTTCGATCATCGCGGAGAACTCCCACGCTTCTTCATCGCATGGCCGCTCCTCGTGGCACCCCACCAGGAAGGATGGTGTCCGCAGGGGGCGGGTGGGCCGTTCGGCCCTGTTCCCTCTTCCGGAAGGCGCGGTTCAATCGAATCGGGCGAGGAGGACGCGGCGGCGAAGCAACACCGCGCACCGCGCGATCAGGATCCGCCGGACCGGGTAACGACCCCGTCTCCGAAGACAGTGCGTCCTGTTCGAGCCGCGTACGACGAAGGAGAACACCGTGCGGGCGACATTCCCACTGGGGCGGCTCGCCGGGGTCCGGATCGGGGTGCACTGGAGCGTAGTGGTCATCTTCGCGGCGATCACGGTCGGGCTCGCGCGTACCCGTCTCCCCGATGCCCTCCCCGGGCACCCGCAGGTTGTCTACTGGGCGGTCGGTGTGATCACCGCCCTGGCGTTTTTTGCGTCCTTGTTGGCCCACGAGTTGGCGCACGCCGTGGTCGCCCGGCGGAACGGGATCGAGGTGGAGGACATCGTTCTGTGGCTGCTCGGCGGCGTGTCCCGACTCAAAGGGGAGGCATCCACGCCTGCCGTCGAGTTGCGGATCGCGGGCGTCGGTCCGCTGGTCAGCCTCATTCTGGGCGTGTTCTTCGGCCTCGCCGCGTGGCTGCTCAACACGGTCTCCGGCGCGAATCCGCTGGTCGAGGCGTTGGCCTGGCTCGCGGTTGTCAACGTCCTGCTGGCGTTGTTCAACTCCATTCCCGCCGCACCGCTCGACGGCGGCCGACTGCTGCGTGCGCTGTTGTGGTGGCGCACGGGCAACCGACTGCGCGCGACGACCGGAGCTGCCGCGGCGGGCCGGGGACTCGGCTGGGTCCTGATCTTCCTTGGCCTGTTCCTGGCCGTATACGGCGATACGTTCGGTGGACTGTGGCTGGCGCTGATCGGCTGGTTCCTCATCGCGGCCTCGACGGCGGAGGGACGCCAAGCCCAGCTACGGGAGACTCTCTCCGGGATTCCGGTGCGCAACGCCATGTCGCGGGAGCCTGTCACGATATCCGAGCGACTCACGGTTGCCGAGTTCTTGCGCGGCACGCGGTACCGGCACTCGGCGTTCCCGGTGACCGACGACGCCGAGACCCCGGTCGGATTGCTGACGCTGCGTGCCGCACAACACGTGCCGGAAACCGATCGGGACTCGGTCACCGTGGGTCGGATCATGCTGCCGATGTCTCGGGTGGCCGTCGCCGCTCCGGACGATCCGCTGTCCGACCTGCTGCTCCGGCTGGAGCCGGGGCCCGAGCACCGGATACTGGTCGTCGACGGCATCCGGCTCGTCGGAATCCTTTCCGCGTCGGACGTCAGCCGGATGGTGACCTCGCTCATCACGACCGATCCACGACGACGCGAGCGTTGACCGCAGAGGGCGTCGGAGGAGGTTCCCCCATTCGACCGGGCCCGTATCCACCCCCGCCGGGTGTTTCGATCACGAGGACGTCGTCGGGCCGCACATCGACGAAATCGCAGCCGGCCATCGGCACGGTGCTTCCGTCCGCTCGTTCGACGTGGTTGGTACCCAGAGCGCCCGGCGCCCCGCCGGCCATGCCGTACGGCGGCACCCGACGATGGCCCGACAAGGTGCTCACGGTCATCGCCTCGCGGAAGCGGATCCTGCGTACGGCGCCGTCGCCGCCGCGCCACTGTCCCGCACCACCGCTGTCGTGCCGAATGGCGAATTCCTCGAGCAGCACCGGGAAGCGCCATTCGAGGATCTCGGGATCGGTCAGCCGTGAGTTGGTCATGTGGGTCTGCACGACGGACGCGCCGTCGAACCCCGCCCCGGCCCCGGACCCGGACGCGATCGTCTCGTAGTACTGGTACTGCCTGTTGCCGAACGTAACGTTGTTCATCGTTCCCGATCCCTCGGCCTGGACGCCCATGGCGGCGTAGAGCGCGCCGGTGATCGCCTGGGACGTTTCGACGTTGCCCGCGACGACCGCGACCGGGTAGGACGCCGCCAGCATCGAGCCGGTCGGAATGACGATCCGCAACGGACGCAGGCAGCCGTCGTTGAGCGGGATGTCATCGGCGACGAGCGTCCGGAAGACGTACAGGACGACAGCGGTCGCCACCGAGGTCGGTGCGTTGAAGTTCGTGTCGAGCTGCCCCGAGGTTCCGGTGAAGTCGACTGTCGCGGTGCGCTGTTCGCGATCCACCGAGACTCTCACACGAATGAACGCGCCGGAATCCATCTCGTAGTGGTACTCGCCGTCGTCGAGGGTGTCGACGACTCGGCGAACCGCCTCCTCGGCGTTGTCCTGGACATGGCGCATATAGGCCTGGACCACGTCGCGACCGAAGTGGTCGATCATCTTGCCGACTTCTTCGACGCCTTTGTGGTTGGCGGAGATCTGGGCGCGCAGGTCGGCGAGGTTGGTGGCCGGATTCCGGGACGGATAAGCGGCCTCCACAAGATGTTGCCGGGTCTCGGCCTCGCGAAGTCTGCCGTTCTCGACCAGTAGCCAATTGTCGAAGAGGACGCCCTCTTCGTGGATTTCGCGGCTGTTCGCGGGCATGGAGCCGGGAGTCGTTCCCCCGATCTCCGCATGGTGGCCGCGGGAGGCGAGGAAGAACAGGATCTTCCTGACGGCGGCGTCCGCGGGGTCTTTTCGCTCTTCGAAGACCGGGGTCACCACGGTGATGTCGGGCAAATGGGTGCCACCGTGATAGGGATCGTTGACGGCGTATGTGTCACCGGGCTTCATCGCTCCGGCCCGGCGGCGGATCACCTCCTTGACCGTGGTGCCCATCGATCCCAGGTGCACGGGGATGTGCGGGGCGTTGGCGATGAGATTGCCGTCCGGGTCGAACAGTGCGCACGAGAAGTCGAGCCGTTCCTTGATGTTGACGGACTGGGCGGTCGATTCCAGTCGCGCTCCCATCTGCCGGGCAATCGACATGAAGAGGTTGTTGAAGATCTCCAGCAGGACCGGATCGGCGCCGGTTCCGAAGCCGGCCGTGGCCCGGGCGCCCACACACTCGACGACCAAGTGGCCGTTGGTGGTCATGGTTGCTTGCCAGTTCGGCTCCACGACGGTGGTGGCGTTGGCCTCGGTGATGATCGCCGGACCGGTCACACTGTCGCCGGAGCCCATCCGTTCCCGTCGATGGAGGGGAACGTCACGCCACGCCCCGTCCGTGAACAGGGAAACGGTATCGGGATCCTCGGCCTCGTCGCTCGAGATCGTCTCGCCGAGGCGGCCGAGGTCGGGTGGCTGAGTGGCGCCGATCGCTTCGACCAGGAGCGCTTCGACGACGATCGCACGCTCCATGAGGAATGAGTACGCCGCGCGGTGGCGCGCCTGGAACATCTCGGTCATGGCGGCCACATCGGCCAGTTCGACGGGCAGGGCGGTGTCGGTGCCGTCGTATCGCAACCGCGCGCGCCGCGACACTCGGATCCGGTCGGCCGGGATGCCCTCGTCGAGGAGTTCGGCGCGAACCGCCGCTTCGAGTTCATCGACGACCGGACGCACTCGCGCCATCGCTTCCTCCAGAGGAACCTCCACAGACTGCTCGCGCACGGCCGTGGTGTCCGCCAAGCCGATGCCGAGCGCGGAGAGCACCCCGGCCATGGGTGGTACCAGGACCGTGCGGATGCCGAGGGAGTCGGCCACCGCGCAGGCGTGCTGCCCGCCGGCACCGCCGAATGTGGTGAGCACGTATTCGGTGATGTCGCGTCCCTTTTCCACGGAGATGCGCTTGACGGCTTCCGCGATGTTGGCCACTGCAATCTGCAGGTACCCCTCGGCGACCCGCTCGGGCGAGCGTCGGTCACCGGTGTGCGCCCGGATGTCCTCGGCCACTTCGGTGAACCGTTGGCGCACGACGGCGCGGTCCAACGACCGGTCGCCGCCCGACCCGAACACATGCGGGAAGTAGGCGGGCTGGATACGACCGAGCATCACGTTGGCGTCGGTGACAGTCAGCGGTCCACCGCCCCGGTAGCAGGCCGGGCCCGGAGCTGCGCCCGCCGAATCCGGACCGACTCGATAGCGACTGCCGTCGAAGTGCAGGATCGAACCGCCCCCGGCCGCGACGGTGTGGATGTCCAGCATGGGGGCCTGCAGGCGTACACCCGCCACCTGCGTGGCGAACACTCTCTCGTACTCGCCCGCGAAGTGCGACACGTCGGTCGAGGTGCCCCCCATGTCGAAGCCGATGACCTTGTCGAAGCCGGCCAGTTGCGACATCCGCGCCATGCCGACGATGCCACCGGCGGGGCCGGACAGGATCGCGTCCTTGCCCCGAAAATGCCCGGCTTCGGCAAGGCCACCGTTGGATTGCATGAACATCAGGCGGACGCCGCGCAGTCGGTCCGCCACCTCTCGCACATACCGACGCAGCACCGGAGACAAATAGGCGTCGACGACGGCGGTGTCCCCACGCGGCACAACCTTCATCAGCGGGCTGACCTCGCTGGACAGCGATATCTGCGGGAATCCGATGCGCTCCGCGAGGTCTCCGATCGCCTCTTCGTGCGCCGGGTGCAGATGGCTGTGCAAACACACGACGGCAACGGCACGAAGGCCATCGTCGTACGCACGACGCAGCTCAACGGCCAGAAGGTCGAGATTTGGCGGGCGCAACACCGTGCCGTCGGCCGTGATGCGCTCGTCGACCTCGACGACCCGCTCGTACAGCGGCCGGGGCAGGATGATCCGTCGGTCGAAGATGCGGGGGCGGTTCTGATATCCGATCCGCAGTGCGTCCCCGAAACCGCGCGTGATCACCAGCAAGGTCCGCTCACCGGTGCGCTCGAGCAAGGCATTGGTCGCCACCGTGGTACCCATGCGCACGGAGTCCACCAGGCCGCCCGGAACCTCCTGTTCCGGCGACAGTCCGAGCAACGTACGCACGCCCTCGACCGCGGCGTCGCGATAGCGGTCGGGATTCTCCGACAGGAGCTTGTGCGTCGACAGTCGACCATCGGGGTGTCGAGCCACGATGTCGGTGAAGGTACCGCCGCGGTCGATCCAGAACTGCCATCCATCGCCAGGGTCGTTCGTCACTTGCGACTCCCTTCCGGGGCACCAGCCGAACCACGGCCCTCCGGCGGCTGCGGCGTCCATCGGTCGCCGGTCCGGCGATACCGATACACCCGTCGGGTGTGGCACGTGCCGGGCTTTTTGGGCATCCTCGCGGCACAACCGCGCGCTCGTCCTTCCACTGTGGCCCAGCTCGGCGAGTCGCGCATGGGCCGAAAGTGCCGGTGTCCGCCGGCCTTCGAACGAGATACGCGCGGGTCACACCTTCGGAGCGGCCCGATCGGCGCAAGCCCCGACGGCCCCGGTTCCGCCCGATGCCGGTGTGTCTCACGTGCCGCCGGCGAAACCTGGTCCATCGTCGGTGCGGTAGGCGATGTGCTCGACGACGGAGACCACACCGTCGATGCTCCGGCACAGCCGCTCGATGACCGGGATCAGGCTCTTGAACTCGACGGATCCACCGAGGGTGACTTGACCCTCGTCGACCTCGACCGTCACCTGCGAGGGCTCGAGGCGCAGTGTGTGCCGCAGCACCTCCTGTTCGATCTCCTCCCGGATGGCGTCGTCACCTCGCAGGAAGATGCGCAGCAGGTCAGCACGGCTGACGATGCCCTGAAGCCTGTCCGCCTCGTCCACGACGGGCAACCGCTTGATGTTCTGGACTGCCATCAGGCGAGCCGCCTCGACCACGGTCCAGTCCGGACGCGCGCACACCGCGGGAGCCGACATCAGTTCCTCGGCCCGAATCCCTTCTGCCTTGGCCCGCTCCCAGGCCTCCAGATCCGGAATCGGGCTCACGCCGGACAGATCGGCCCGGGCGGTGGACTTGCGCAACAGATCGACTTCGGACACCACACCCATGGGACGGCCCAACTCGTCGACCACAGGCACTGCGGTGACGTCGTTGTCCGTCAACAGTTGAACGATCTCCCTGAACGGCATGTCCGGCCGCGCGCGGACAACCTCTCTGGTCATACATTCCGCAACCGTTCGGTGGTGCATGTCGCCTCTCCCATCCCGGGTGTGACAGTCGGTCGTCGTCCCGTTTCGGGTATACCGAGCTGCTCCGCCACAGCTCCGGGCAATTTCCGGGGTCAGGCCACGCGCCGACCGCCTGCTCCCGTGCCTCGGCCACCGCGGTCGGAGCCCCGGGGCCTGATCCTGCGCCGATGGGCCGCCGGCGTGTCGGACGGGCCGGCGACGCCGTAGAGCCTGAGCCACGTCGGCAGAGGCTCGTCGAACCCTATGTCATCGACGCGTCACCGGCCGAAGCATCGCCTCGGGCTTCTCGACGTGCGTTTCGGGGCCGGGGAAGAACAATGACTCATGATCGTCCTCGGTCCAGCGCACCATGTAGGGCGGCGTACCGTCCGTGTGATCCACCCGGATCACCAAGCCGACACGTCGGGGTTCACCCACGTGCGGAGACTCGACTACCACCCAGTCGCCTACCTGTGCCTTCATGACGCCGCTCCCTTGTGGCTTCCGTGGTCCACGGCGGTGGCGGGGCTCCCGCGATCCGCCAAACTCAGGATGCCGCTCATGACCGCTTCGCGCACAGGGTCGTTCGGCCCTGTGAACTGCCTACGTCCGCGCGTTCGAACACGAAACCCGTCATCGGGCCCACCTCCGGGAACCGCCGGTGCGCCGCTGCCTATGACTCGCCCGCTGGCGTCGGCCGCCTCCGCGTCGCAGGGTGGAGTAAAGGGCACGACTCTTCGGAAGTGAGCCATGCGTACTGCGCGAGCAGCCCAGCGCTCGGGGACGAAAAGCGATCTGCGCCGGTATCCCGACGGGCGGCGGATCGGTCGCTGCCGACAATTGGTCGGTGCTCCGGTTCGGGCGCGGTCATGACGGCGCCGATCAGCCCGAAGGCCGGCCTCTTCCCGGTCGTGCCGAACATGCCCGACTACTCGGCCGCGGTACGGCGGTTCGACTGGGGGACGGCGCGCGCGGAGTTGGGCGGCCGGCCGTCGGGGGATCTGAACATCGCCTACGAGGCAGTGGATCGACATGTGGCGATGGGAAGGGGAGACCACGAGGCGATCCGTGTCGTCGCGCGCGACGGAAGAGTCCGCACCTGGACGTACGCGAAGCTGTGCGATGCTTCGGCCCGGTTCGCCGATGTGCTGACGAAGCTCGCGGTCGGGCGAGGCGAGAGAGTGTTCACACTCCTCGATCGCTGCCCCGAACTATTCGCGACGGTGCTCGGTGCGCTGCGCAACGGAAGTGTCCTGTGTCCGCTCTTCTCCGCCTTCGGTCCGGACCCGGTGTGCGAACGCCTGCGGCTCGGCGACGCTCGCGTGCTGGTGACGACGACGGCGCTGTACCAGCGCAAGGTCGCCGCTCGGCGCCATGAACTGCCGCGGTTGGAATACGTGCTCATCGTCGGGCCCGACGTCCCGCAGGCACACGGCGTCTTCTCCTACGACCTGCTGACGGGAGCCGCCCACGCAGGTGGCGCAGTAGCTCCGACCGGCCCCGAGGACATGGCCCTGCTCCACTTCACCAGCGGAACCACCGGCACTCCCAAAGGCGCCGTCCATGTCCACGAGGCGGTCGTCGCCCACCACGCGACGGCACTGACGGCGCTGGACCTGCACCCGGGGGACGTGTACTGGTGCACGGCCGACCCGGGGTGGGTGACCGGGATGTCGTACGGCATCATCGCGCCGCTCACCTGCGGAGTGACAGTGGTCGTGGACGAAGGGGATTTCGACGTCCGCCGCTGGTACCGCATCCTCACCGACCACAACGTGACCGTCTGGTACACGGCTCCGACCGCCATTCGGATGCTGATGCGCACGACGCCACGGCAGCGGCCCGGCGATCTCCCCCTGGGGACCGACCTGTCCGCGCTTCGTTTCGTGGCGAGTGTGGGCGAACCGCTCAACCCCGAGGCGGTCCTGTGGGGACGGGACGTGCTCGGGCAACCCATTCACGACACGTGGTGGCAGACCGAGACCGGCTGCATCATGATCGCCAACTTCGCCGCGTGCGACATTCGACCCGGCTCCATGGGCAGGCCCGTGCCCGGAGTGACCGCGGCAGTCCTCAGACGCGGCTCGGACGGCCGCGCCGAGGTCACGGACGGGAAGGTCATCGTGCTCGACCAGCCGGATATCGAAGGAGAGTTGGCGTTGCACGTCGGGTGGCCCTCGATGTTCCGCGGCTACCTGCACGAACCCGACCGGTACGACGGATGCTTCGCCGACGGTTGGTACCTGACCGGCGACTTGGCCCGGCAGGATCCCGACGGCTGGTTCTGGTTCGTCGGTCGGGCCGACGACGTCATCAAATCCGCGGGCCATCTGATCGGGCCGTTCGAAGTGGAGAGCGCGCTGCTGGAGCACCCCGCCGTCGCGGAGAGCGGCGTCGTCGGCCGCCCGGACCCGCTGGCCGGAGCCATCGTCAAAGCGTTCGTATCCCTTCGCCCCGGTTTCGCGCCCACCGACGGGCTGCGACGCGAACTGCTCGCCTTCACACGCGCCCGGCTCGGCCCGGCGGTCGCCCCCCGAGAGATCGAGTTCGACCAGGATCTTCCCAAGACCAACAGCGGCAAGGTCGTCCGGCGGCTGTTGCGGGCCCGCGAACTCGGCCTGCCCGAGGGCGACGTCTCGACCTTGGCGAGGCCGTGATGAACGATCGCGAACACCTTCGGGACCTGCTGTACCGGATGCTGCTCATCCGCCGCTTCGAGGAGCGCTGTGTCGAGCTCTACAGTTCGGCCAGGATCCGCGGCTTCGTGCACCTGTACATCGGTGAGGAAGCCGTCGCGGTGGGGGTGAACGCCGGGTTGGCGCCCGACGACGCGGTCGTGGCGACCTACCGCGAACACGGCCAGGCGTTGGCCAAGGGTGTTCCGGCGCAGGCCGTGATGGCCGAGATGTTCGGCAGGATCACCGGATGCAGCCGTGGCAGAGGCGGCTCGATGCACCTTTTCGATGCCGAGCGGCGGTTCTACGGAGGCAACGCCATCGTCGGTGCGGGCTTGCCTCTGGCGGCCGGCTTGGCTCTGGCCGCCAAGATGCGCGGCGAGGAAGGCATCACCTGCTGTTTCTTCGGGGACGGGGCCTTCGCCGAAGGCGAATTCCACGAGACCGCCAACCTCGCGGCCCTGTGGGGCCTGCCGCTGCTCCTGGTCTGCGAGAACAACCGCTACGCGATGGGCACTGCCCTGGCCCGCGAACACGCCCAGACCGACCTCGCCATGCGCGCCGCCTCCTACGGCATGGCCGCGTGGGCTGTGGACGGCATGGACGTAGTGGCGGTGGAAGCCGCGACGCGACGGGCGGTGGCGTCCATCCGCGGGGGCGCGGGCCCACACTTCCTGGAGGCCCGCACCTACCGGTTTCGGGCGCACTCGATGTACGACCCGGACCGCTACCGCGAGAAGGAAGAGGTCGAGTGGTGGAAGACCCGCGACCCCATTCCCATGCTGGCCGCAGGGTTGCGGCCAGCCGGGGCGCATGAGGACACCGACCTCGACGACCTGGAGGATCGGGTCGCTCAGGAAGTGTCCGACGCGGTGCGAGCCGCCGAGGAAGCACCCGAGGAACCGGTCGACGATCTTCTGCGCTTTGTCACCACCCCGCCGGAGGTGAGGACATGACGGGCCGAAAACCGACGGGTGCCGTACCGAAGCGGGCCGGAAAGCACTCGAAGGGGGCGACCGGGAACAAGCGCGAGGTCAAGGCCGCGCCCGCGTCGCGGGAGAACGGATCCGAGCCCGACGAGGAGGCCAGGACCACGTACCGCGAGGCGATGCGCGAGGCCATGCGTGAAGCCATGCGCAGCGACGACCGGGTATTCCTGATGGGTGAGGACGTGGCCGCGTATGGCGGCTGTTTCGGCGTGAGCCTGGGCTTGCTGGAGGAGTTCGGTCCCGACCGCGTCCGCGACACGCCACTGTCCGAGTCGGCGTTCGTGGGAGCGGGCATCGGCGCGGCCATCGCCGGGATGCGGCCGATCGTCGAGATCATGACCGTGAATTTCAGTCTGCTGGCGATGGACCAGATCCTCAATACGGCCGCCGCGATCCAGCACATGTCCGGCGGGCAGATCCGGGTACCGCTGGTCATCCGCACCACAACCGGTGCCGGACGCCAACTCGGTGCGCAGCACTCGCACAGCCTGGAGGTGTGGTACGCGCACATCCCGGGGCTGCGCGCGATCGCGCCCGCGACCGTGGAGGACGCACGTCACATGTTGGCCGCCGCGCTGGCCTGCCAAGACCCGGTGGTCGTCTTCGAGCACACCGGTCTGTACAACCTCGCGGACGCCCTCGATCCCGATCGGACTGCCGTTGACATCGATTCCGCACGGCTGCGCCGATCCGGTACCGACGTCTCGCTCATCACCTACGGGGGCTGTCTGCCCCGGACCATGGCGGCCGCGCAGACATTGGCCGCGGAGGGCATCAGCGCCGACGTACTCGACCTGCGCACCCTGCGTCCGCTCGACACTACGGAGATCCTGGCCACAGTCGCCCGCACGCACCGTGCGGTCGTGGTCGAGGAGTGCTGGCGCAGCGGCGGGCTCGCCGCCGAAGTGGCGGCGCGGATCGCCGAGTCTGCGTTCTACGAACTCGACGCCCCGATCGAACGCGTCTGCACGGCGGAGGTTCCCATTCCGTACGCCCACCAGCTCGAACAGGCCGCGATCCCCCAGGTGGAGGACGTCGTCGCGGCCGTGCACCGGGCGGTGAGCTGAATGCCGGAGTTCACGATGCCGTCCCTGGGCGCGGACATGGACGAGGGCACGCTCACGGAGTGGCTGGTCCACGAAGGCGATCGGGTGGCCCGCGGCGACGTCGTCGCGGTCGTCGAAACCGCGAAGTCCGCCATCGAGGTCGAGTGCTTCGACGCGGGAACCATCACGCGCCTGCTCGTGGAGCCGGGTCGAACCGTGCCGGTCGGAACTCCACTGGCTGTGATCGAGACGTCCGGGGAACCGTCTCCTGAGCCGAGCACCCCGGCCGTGGCGTCCCTGCCGGCCGGCGAGCCGTCGAAGCCCGGCGGGTCGCCGCCCCCCGAACACGATCGGCGCACGGCAGCCGAAGCGGAGTCACCCCTCTCTCGTGGCACCTCACCGATCGGTACGTCACCGCTCGTACGGCACATGGCCGACGAACTCGGGGTACCCCTGGCCGCGCTGCACGGTTCCGGTCCGGGTGGGCGGGTGACCCGTGCGGACGTCCGGGAGGCTGCCGACTACGCGCGAGAGGGCACTGCCGCGCACGAACGTCCGGCGGCGTCGCCGTTGGCACGCAGGCTTGCACGGGAACTGGAAGTGGATCTGCGCGCCGTCAACGGCAGTGGCAGGCATGGCACGATCAAGGCGGACGATGTACGCGCGGCGGCACGGGAGAAGGACTCTCCCGTGAGCGTGGGGCGTGCGACGGCCGCGGCGCCCGCCACGCCCGTACGTGGCCGGCCGGGGACCATGCGGACGGCGATCGCCGCGCTCATGAGCCGCGCCAAACGAGAGATCCCGCACTACTACCTGTCCACGACCATCGACCTGGCCGGGGCCGTCGATTGGGTGCGCGCCTACAACCGCGGCCGACCGGTGGCCGAGCATGTGGTGCCGGCCGCGCTGCTGCTCAAGGCAACTGCTGTCGCGGCAGGTCGCGTGCCGGAACTCAACGGGTTCTGGATCGACGACAGGTTCGTGCCCGGCCCGACGGTACGGTTGGGAGTAGCGATTTCCCTGCGCGGTGGGGGCCTGGTCGCCCCGGCCTTGGAGGAGGCCGACCGGATGCCGCTTCCCGAACTGATGGCCGCACTGCGCGAGGTCGTCGAGCGCGCTCGCGCCGGGCGCCTGCGCAGCACGCAGAGTGCCGATCCCACGATCACGGTCACCAATCTCGGCGAGCAGGGCGCGGAGGCCGTTTTCGGGGTCATCTACCCACCTCAGGTCGCACTCGTCGGTTTCGGCAGGGTCACCGAACGACCCGTCGCGGTCGATGGTCTCCTCGGTGTGCACCCGACCGTGACCGCGTCGCTCTCCGCGGACCATCGGGCGACGGACGGGGCGACCGGCTCCCGATTCCTGACCGCGGTCGACCGCTTGTTGAAGCACCCGGAGGCGTTGTGAACCGAATGGAAGCGCTGGCACTCGTTCGGGAGTCGGCCCAGGCGGCGGTCCCGGGAGCGGACGTGTCCGCATTGACACCCGACAGGTCGTTGCGCGAGCAACTCGACATGGACTCGCTCGACTTCCTGGGCTTCCTGGAGGCGCTGAGCGAACGGGCAGGCGGGCGCTTCGACGAAATCGATTACGCCGACGCCGAGACACCGGAGGACTTCGCCGACTTGGTGATCGCACTCACCGACCATGTCTGATTCCTCCGGAAACGGAACTCTCCTGTCGCACGTGGATTCCCCTTTCGAAGCCTCGAGGCCTACCCTTGCCGCCCGCCGTCGTGCTCGCGGCACCATTGGTCATAGGCGTCGACGGCGGTGGGCAGTGTGGGGAACAAACGATCCGCACCGATCGATGCGGTGAGGCCGTAGGCGTCCAACTGCGTGCGCAGGTCCTGTTTCACCCGTGCCAGGGCAACGATCACACCGCGTTTGTCCAGTTCCTCCCGCACGGACTCGAGGGAGTCCAGGGCGGTGATGTCGACCTCGACGATCGCCTCGGTGTTCAGCACGAACCACGACACCGGGTGTGTCTCCTCGGCCACCGCGGCCAGCGCGCGGCGCCGAAAGTCCTCCGCGTTCGCGAAGAACAGCGGCGAGTCGTATCGATATACCACCAGACCGGGGATGGTTCGGGCTCCGGGATAGTCGTCGACGTCGTGCATGCCCGCCATGCCCGGCACGATTCCCTGGACGGCGTCGTGCGGTCGTGCCACGCGGCTCAGCAACTCGGCAACGGACAGGCCGACGGCCACCAGGACGCCGTAGAGAATGCCCAGCGCCAAGACGCCCACCAGACAGGCCGACGCCAGGAGGAACTCGCGCCGTCGGAAGGACATCAGGCGCCGGAATCCCGCCACGTCGATCATCCGGACAGCGGCGAAGACGACCAGTGCACCGAGAGCCGCTGTCGGCATGTTCGTCAGGAGGGGCCCGAGAAAGAGCAGCACGGCGACGACCACCGCCCCGGCGGTGAGCGCGTACAGCTGCGTCCGGGCACCGGCCGACTTGGCCAGCGCGGTGCGGCTGGCGCTACTGCTCACCGGAAAACCTTGGAACACACCGGAACCGAGGTTGGCCGCGCCCATGGCGAGCAGCTCCTGATTCGGATCCAGGCGGGGTTTGCCACCGGTTGAGGCGAACGCGCGCGCGGTGAGCATCACGTCGGTGTACCCGACGAGCAGGATGCCGGCCGCAGGCGCCAGCAAGTCACGTGTCTGGCCGAAGCCGGGTGTGAAGACGTCGGGTAACCCGGTCGGTACATCGCCGACGACGTCGATCCCGTGATCCGTCAGGCGAAAGGCGACAACCAGCGCGGTGCCCAGCGCAACAGCAGGCAACGGGGCCGGGAATCGGGGGGCAAAGTGCGCCACGCCGAAGAGGAAGGCCAGCGTTGCCGCGCTCATGCCGACCGTCTCCCAGTGCACAACGGACAAGTTCGTCACGAACGAACGCCACTTGGGACCGACCCCGTCGCCCTCCACGGGGACACCGGTGAGTACAGGCAACTGATCCACCATCATGATCACTGCCAGTCCCGTCAGGTATCCGATCAGCACCGGACGCGAAAGCAGGTCGGCGACGAAGCCGAACCGCACCAGCCACGCCACGAGGGCAAGGATCCCGACCAGAATGGCGAGGGTGGCGGAAAGGACCGCGTAGCGCCCGGCGTCGCTTGCGGCCAGGGGACCCACCACCGTCGCGGTCATCAGTGCGGTGGTCGACTCCGGACCGACCGACAGCAAGGGCGACGACCCGAGGAGGGCGTACATCACAATCGCGGGCAGAATGGCCCAGAGGCCTGCGACGGGCGGGAGGCCCGCGACGGTGGCATAGGCCATGACTTGCGGCACGAGATAGGCCGCGACCGTCACACCGGCCAACAAGTCGTCACGCAGGTATTTCGGCTCGTACCCTCGCAGCGCCACCGCTCCGGGCGCCGCCCTTGCCAGGCGTCGACCGATCGCCCCGAGAATGGCGGCAGGCTGCGGCATGGGCCTCCTTCGTGAGGAGGGCTTCATGATGCCGAGCACGGTGTGCACAACTGTGTGACGCACACACGTACCGTAAGCCGGTCACCCGCGCTACCACTCGTGAAGAAATCACCTACGGTGTCGGCTCTCCGGTGCATCCACGCCACCGGCTCCCTCGTCGTCGGATTCTCGGTCGTAGCGTCCTCCCTGTCGTGACGACGTTCCCCGGAGGATACCGACGCCGACATCGCCTGCCCGGATGCCACGCCCGTCGGCGGTGTCGTCACGGGAGGGTGCTCAATCGTGCACGGCCGCAGGCGACCCGGTGACCGCCTCGATGTCGCGGGCGGCCAGGTCGAGCAGGCGGTGTGCCAAATCGGACAGTGCCCGGGCGGCGGCCAGGTGGTCGCCGATCTCCGGCACATCCCGGTCCTTGGGGTTCTTGCGGGCGTGTCCCCAACCGCGAACCGATGTGTCGTCCCGCGTGTGCAACCGTGCCTCGGCGAACGTACGTACCGATTCGCCGCCTTCGAAGTCGTCCGGGCCACTCTTTTCGCTCAGGTGGATGTCGACGGTCCAGTGCTTTGCGGCAACCATCGGGCTCACCTCCGGTTCGACGGCTTCCATCTGCCACACCCAGTCTGCGCCGCGCACACACATGGAACAGGGCCGAATGGCCCCCGACATCACGGGCTCCGACGTGTCCGACGGCCTCCTGCGACCGGGCCTGTCCCGACACGGTCGGTCAGGCCCGGTGGGGTTCGGGGCCGTTGAGCGGAGGCACCATGGGAGGACGTATGAGCATGTCGTCCCGGGCGTAGGTGAGGTGTTCGCGAACATCCACGACACCCTCGACGCCTCGGCACAGGCGGACCAGGATGGCGATGAGCGACTTGCGTTCCAGTTGGCCGGATAGGTCGACGATCCCGTCGGTCACGCCGACGCCGACGGTGTTCGGATCCACGCACATCGTGTCCCGGACCACGCCGTCGCGGATCTCGTCATGGATGCGTGTGTCGGCGCGCAGGAATATCCGCAACAGGTCGCTGCGGCCGACGATGCCGCGCAGTCGGCCCGACCCGTCCACCACCGGCAGGTGCGTGACGTGGTGGCGTTCCATCAGCCGGGCGGCATCCGAAAGGGACGCGTCCGGTTCCACGACGACGGCGGGAGAGGTCATCAGCGACCCCGCGGTCGCCGCCCGGGCCTTGTTTCGCGCCACCCGCTCGGTACGGCGGACGATCACCCGGAAGGGAAAGTGCGGGGCGCTCTCCCGATCGGCCTCCTTGTGCAACAGATCTGACTCCGAGACGACGCCGACGACCTCGTCTCCCTCCAGGACGGGGACTGCGGCGATCCGGTGTTCACGCAGGACTCGGACGATCTCCTTGAACGGGGTGTCGGAGTGGACGGTGACCACATCGGCGGTCATCTGGGATTCGACGCGGTGGTGGAACATGAACGTGTCCTTTTCGATGCGCCGGATGGGAGCCGGGGCCTCACCGACGGGTGCTCTCATCGGGCGAAGCGACCTCATGGCGGTTCCGAAGCAGGTTTCACGACCTCCCGGGTCGGAAACGAGAAGACTTCTCCACCCTCTCGCCGGCAATCGATCCTCGCCACTTGCCCGCAGTCGTCCGCCCGTGGCGGGCCGAGCGGCCGTGAAGCGCTCGGTTCGCAGGGGTCGGGTGCTATGTGTCGTCTCGTGCCGGCGGTCGCGGTCGTCGCGGTGTGGCGCCCCGGGTCGTTCGGCGAAGGGTCCTTTGCCGAACCGACCGGGCCGAACGGCCCTGCTCGACGCCGGGCGGCGCGAGCAGAGTCGGTCCAAAGAGCCGGCGCCGAGCCGGCTCGCCCGGAAGGGAGTGCGTGGTGACCACCTTCGAAGAATCGGCGCCCGTGATCGTCGGGGTCGAGAACACCGACGCCGCCCGAATCGCGGTCCTGTGGGCAGCCGGCGAGGCCGAACGCCGCGGACTTCGGCTACGCCTGGTGCACGCTTTGGACTGGCCCCCCGGCGCCGAGCACGACCCGGACATGAGTAAGCCGTGGGAGACCTGGAGTGGGATCTTTCGACGTTCCGGGCAGCAAACGCTGGAAGAGGCGCGCAGATTCGCGCTGAGCGCCCATCCGGGACTCGACATCACCGAACTGCTGGTCGACGGAGAACCCGGCGCCGTCATGCGGAAGCAGGCTGCGAGCGCCGCCATGGTCGTCCTGGGATCGCGCCGGTTGTCGTCGATCAAGGAGTTGCTGACCACCGGAAGCATCGCCGTTCCTGTGGTCGCGCACGCGACCTGCCCGGTCGTGATCGTCCGCGATCCGGAACACGTCGAAGACGATCCCTGGACGGTCGTCGTGGGAGTCGACGGATCACGCGTGTCCGAAAGGGCCGTCGCCTTCGCGTTCGAGGAGGCCTCGCTGCGCGGCGCGACCGTACTGGCCGTCCAGGTTCGTCCATTCTTCGCAAGCCCCGTGGTGGGCGCCGTGACAAACGCGGAGGAGGTCGAAGAGGGCCGGATCCGTCTTGCGGAAACGCTCGCCGGTTGGTCTGAGAAGTACCCCGAAGTGCCAGTACGACGCGAGGTCGTCCTCGGCCACCCCGTGCACACCCTGGTCCAGGCGTCCGAGCACGCCCTGTGCGTGGTGGTCGGCACCCGCGGACTGGGCGGCTTCAAGGGCATGTTGCTCGGCTCGGTCGGCCACGGGCTGGTGCACCACGCCCGTTGTCCCGTCGTCGTCGTGCCGCGCGAGAGTGACGACGAGGCAAACTGACGTTCACGCAAGAGTGTCCGACCGCGTGGTACAGGAACCCGGGTCGACCCTTTTCGCGCACACCATGATCCGCCCGGCCGCGCCACACCGTCGCTCCGGGGAGCGGCCAGGCTGTCGTCCAGCACTCCTGCGCGTCCTCGGACCGCAGGCGATCCGACTGATTGGTGACGAATTACCGTGTCAGACACGCCCCGGGTGCCTCCGGCGTCCTCGGCTCCACTCGCGGAACGACCCGTTGTCGTGTATGGGTTGACCCGGGAGCAGGTGACCGAGAGGTTTGCCGAATACGGCCCGAACATCGTGCCACCGGCACGGCGGACACCGGTGTGGATTCGCGTGGTGACCCAACTGCGCGACCCGTTGATTCTGGTGCTTCTGGCCGCCGCCCTATTGACCACGCTGACCGGGGATCTCGCGGACACGGCGGTCATCCTCTTCGTGGTCACCGTCAACACCCTGGTCGGCGTCGTCCAGGAGATCCGCGCCGACCGGGCCGTCACCGCCCTGTCGGACCTGTCCGTACCGGCCGTGCGAGTGTTGCGCGAGGGGTCGGAGAGCGAGGTGGCCTCGGCGAATCTGGTGCCCGGTGACATCGTCCTGCTGGACGAGGGGGACATCGTTCCCGCCGACGCCGTCCTGTACGAGGCATCCGGCCTTCTCGTCGACGAGGCATCCCTGACGGGCGAATCGGTACCGGTGGACAAGACCGCTCTCGATCCGACGGGTGAGACAACCGCCGACAATCTGCTTCAGGGTGGGACAGTGGTCATGCGTGGCCGCGCTCTCGCCGAGGTCACGGCCACCGGCGCGGCCGGCGCCCTGGGGCGGATCGCAGCGCTGATGCAGGACCGCCCCGGCCCGACCCCGCTGCAGCACAGACTCGCTCATCTGGGACGTGTGCTCGCCGCGGTGGTCGTCGGCCTGTGTCTGGTGGTGTTCGCCCTGGGTCTGCTGCGCGGTGAACCGACCGAGTCGATGGCCGTCACCGCGATCAGCCTCGCGGTCGCCGCTGTCCCGGAATCGCTGCCCGCGGTGGTCACCCTCGGCTTGGCCCTGGGCGCGCGGCGGATGGCGGCGCGGCATGCCATCGTCCGCAACCTGCCCGCCGTCGAGACGCTCGGCTCGGTCACGATGTTCGCCACGGACAAGACCGGCACCCTGACCGAGGGCCGCATGGTCGCCGAACGACTGTGGACCCCCGAGGGCACGGCCACGCTCACCGGCACGGGCTACACGCCCGAGGGCGAAGTACTGGTCGACGGACAACCGGTGGACGGGCACTGCGCCACATGGGTGAACGAACTGCTCACCGCGGCCTCGCTGTGCAACGACGCCACTCTGGTACCGCCGGGCCCCGACCCTGGGTGGTCGGCTCTGGGAGACCCCACGGAGGCGGCCCTGCTGGCCGCTGCCGGCAAGGTCGGGATCGCCGGCACCACACTGCGCGAGGAGCATCCCCGGGTGGCCGAGGCCCCCTTCGACAGCGACCGCAAACGCATGACCACGGTGCACCGCGATCGCGACGGCCGGTTGCGGGCCGTACTCAAGGGAGCCCCCGAGGTCGTCCTGCGTTCGCGTTTCCTTGCCTCCGACGCCGACTTCCTGCACCTGGTGCGCTACGAGGCCGATCTTCTGGCCGCGGACGGCTACCGAGTCCTGGCCGTCGCCACACGGCGTCTGGATGCCCTGCCCCACCCTGTCGAGGACGCGGAGCAGGACATGTCCCTGCTCGGCCTGATCGGCATCAGCGATCCGCCTCGGGAGTCCGCTCGTGGCACCATCGCCGCATGCCACGAGGCCGGCATCACTACCGTGATGATCACCGGCGACCACCCGTCAACCGCACGAAGCGTTGCCACGCGCCTGGGCATCCTGCGCGACGGGGACAGTACGGTCCTGACCGGCGCCGACCTGCGCGCGGATCCCGAGCGGGATCCGACCGCCGTGCGAGTGTTCGCGAGAACCACTCCCGAGCAGAAACCGGCGATCATCCAGGCGTGGCGTGCCCGAGGCCACATCACGGCGATGACCGGCGACGGCGTCAACGACGGACCTGCCCTGCGCCGTGCCGACATCGGGGTGGCGATGGGGGGCCGGGGCACGGAGGTGGCTCGCCAGGCAGCCGACCTGGTGCTGGCCGACGACGAGATCGCGACCGTCGTCGCCGCGGTGGAGGAAGGCAGGCGCGTCTACGACAACATCCGCCGCTTTCTCGTCTACGGACTCTCCGGTGGCGCCGCCGAGATCGCCGTGATGATGCTCGGTCCCCTTCTGGGCCTGCCCGTGCCGCTGGTCGCCGCGCAGATTCTGTGGATCAACCTGCTCACCCATGGACTCACCGGGGTCGCTCTGGGGGCCGAGCCCGCAGCATCGGGCACTATGCGGCGCGCGCCCCGCCCAGCCGAGCAGAGCATCCTCGGTGACGGCCTGTGGCAGCGGGTCGCGCGGCTGGGCCTGTGCGTGACTGCCGTCAGCCTTGCCGCCGGGGCGTGGAGCGACCACGCCGGACATGCGTGGCAGAGCGTGCTCTTCCTGACCCTGCTCGGTGCCCAACTCGGCGTCGTCACAGGCCTGAGGACCCGATTGCTCACCCGTGCCAACCCGTTTCTGCCGATCACCGTCCTCGCGTCCGCCGCCTTGGGTCTGGCCGGCGTGTACGTACCGACGCTCCGGGACCTCCTCGGAACCCACGCCTTGCCTGTGGGGGACCTCCTGATCCCCCTTGCCGGCGCAGTCCTCGGATTCGCGGCTGCCCGCGCCGACCGGTGGTTCGCGGCACGTGACCGACCGATCGGCGACCGGTGAAGCCGGATGTGGGACTGGGACCCACGGCCCTGGTCCTCCCGGGGCATCCGGCCCTGCGGTTCCGACGTCGGAAGCCCGAGACTGGTCACATCCGGCGTCGTCCCGAGCGGGTCACGTGTTCGACGACAGGAGGCCCCGGATGAGCGATCGCGCGTCCACGCGTGACGGGCCGCCGCGGTCTGCGCCCCTGAAGGCGGAGCCCGACGGGTACAACCAGGACGCGCCGGATCCGCTTTTCCGCATTCGGACGCCTTGATGGGCCGTAGGGAGAAATCGCCATGACCAACGCATCCCTGAACCCCGCCGACCTGCGGTATCTGGCCGCCGCGGCCGGTGCGGCACCCTCGCTTCACAACAGCCAACCGTGGTTCTTCCGACCCACGATCGACGGCTGCGGAATCGCGGTGTACGCGGACGGCACGCGAGCGATCCCGCTCACCGACCCCAATGGCAGAGCCATGCACATCTCCATCGGCGCGGCTGTGTTCAACCTGCGCGTCGCCGCTGCTCAACTGGGTCGGGAACCGCTGGTGACGCTCCTCCCCCACGATGATGCCGATCCGTCACCGACTGCCGTGCTCGACCTGGGTCGATTCGCCCGCACCCCGCTTCCCTACGGCCCGGACCTGTACTCGGCGATCGCCCGACGTCACTCCAGTCGCCTACCGTTCGCCAACCGTGACGTCCCGGAGCGGGTTCTCGGTGAACTCATCGCCGCCGCCGACGCGGAGGACGTGGTCCTGGCCGTTTTGGAGGAGGCCGACGCGCGCCGCGTCCTGAATCTGACGGCCGAAGCCGAACGCCGAACGGCCGCGGATCTCGCCCGGCAGGCGGAGACGCGCGCGTGGCTGCGCTTGGAGGAGCCTGCGGCCGACGGCATCCCCCAGGAGGCCCTGGGCCCCCAGGACCACGACGCCCGGGTACCGGTCCGCGCCTTCACCGGGCACCCGCCCTCGTCTCCCACCACGACGCAGCGCTTCGAGGCGCTACCTCAGGTGGCGACCCTGACCACCCATTTCGATCGTCCGCAGGACTGGCTGCGCGCGGGCCAGGCCATGGAGCGGGCATGGCTGGTGGCAACGGTCCACGGACTGCGTGTATCGGTCCTCCACCAGGCCGTCGAATGGCCCGACACTCGCGCGAACGTTCGCGATCCGCAGACCGGTCCCGGCTACGTCCAGATGGTGTTGCGGATGGGGTACGGGCCGCCCGGAACCCCCACCCCCCGCCGCCCCGTTTCGGAGACACTCGGGACGGCCGAAGCCGGTGACGACGCAACGACTGTGAACGGAACCGGCAGGGATACGGCACCACCCCTCGGGTCGAACCGGCGATAGGGCCTGGCCCGGTAGCGAAGGGCGGAGGACCGGACGCCTACCCACGCCGGGGAACCGGGCGCGCACAGGGTGCGGCACCCGGCCATCGGCCCCGGGACATGGGCCGCACGGCTTTCCCGGCGCCGGGCCGACGGCCGTTCGTGCCAACCGCGTTCGTGCCAACCGCCCTGCCGTTCCGCTTCACACGGCTCTCTCAAGACACGTCCCCAGGGCTCACCGGAGACTTCTTCTCACCCTCGACTCTCGTGCACGCGGGGGACGACCGCGACGGGACAGCGGGCCTGCCGCAGTACCGCGTGTGTCGTCGGCCCGAGTCGCATCCGCACGGCACGGCGACCCCGACGGGCCGAGACGACCAGCAGTCCGGCGCAGGCGGCGGCACGCACGAGCGCGTACGGCGTCGTTCCGCCCCGAACCACCGATTCGATCACCACGTCGCGCGCCCGCGCGCGCACCGGCCGAAGGATGTCTTCGAGCATGTGCCGCTGTTCGTCGGCCGACTTCTCCGCACCACCGACCCCGCGCATCGCCCCGGCCAGGGCGGATCCGATGAACGGTGCGCTCCACACGCTCACGGCCAAGACGTCCCCACCGGTGCGGCGAGCCTGTTCGACGGCGTATTCGATCGCGGCGGTATCGCCGTCGCCGGCGACGCCGACCGCAACGTCCTTGTGAACCTCCGCCGTCTCGTGCGCGGGAACGACGACGACCGGGCACGGTGCGTGCGCACACACCCTCAGCGAGACCGACCCCAGGATCGGGCCGACGAAACCCCCGTGGCCACGGCTGCCGACCACGATCAGGTCGGCATGGTCGCGCGCCTCCGACAGGAGCACATCCGCCGGCGAACCCTCTCCGAGTGCGGTGTCGACCGTCAGGTACGGATAGGTGTCCCGCAATCGCGCTGCGGCCAGGTTCGACGCCGAACGCGCGGTCCCGGGCCGGGCGACGGCCGATCGCGCGTATCCCAGGCCCACGGGGGGCACGACCGACACGATGTGCAGCGGTGTCTTGACGTCGGCGGCGTTGCGGGCGGCCCAGTCGAGCGCACGCTCACTGCCGGGCGAAGTGTCGTAGCCGATCAGAACGCCGAGGTTCGGGTTGGTCCTGGTGACCATGGTGCCGCTCCGGAAGTCTCATGGGTTGACGCAGTCGTCGTCACGGGCTCCATCGAACCCGGCCCCTCTCCCAGCCTGCGCGCTCTCCGTCCACTTCGACCCGGGCCGAACGGCCCTGTCGGGCAAGCCGAGAGACCCACCCCGGCCGAACCACTCCGCACCCGTGCGGCAGTCTCGCGGGTGCCCTCGACCCGACCGCCGCACGAAGCGAAACAGGACTCGACGTCCATCCGTGCGTGGCTCCAACGACGGAGCCGTCCGGTGCGTCGCCCGGTCGGTTCGCCTCGGACTGCCGGCGTACAGGGCCCATTCACATCCCCCGCAAAGCAGGGAATTCAGCCTCTGGGTCACCGACGGCAGCTCGCGACGGCCCACTGTCATAGGGCCGTTCGGCCCTTCACGCCGCGCGTGGTCGGCGCGAGCGTGGGAGCGAGCGAAGTTCGGACGACGCACGAGAGGAAGACCGATGACGATGGCGATTCCCGGCAGTCCGGACCTGACCACGGTCGACGCAACTGCACCAACGACATGGACCGCCACCAACGCGTGATCGACGTGATCGACCGCGTCCCCGGCCTGGGTTCGCACGCCGCGACGGTACGTCAGGCCATGGCCGACGCACGCGCCCGACACCACGCACTGGATCCTCGAAAACGGCGAGGACACGCCCGAAGTCCGCGACTGGACCTGGCCGAACGACCCGCCTGGTCGCCGCTGACCCACGCCGGGGCCCGACCTGGAGTCCGCGCCACCCGCATCGGGACGCGTCGCCGAATCCCTCCCGGGTCCCGGCACGGCCTCCCGCCCGACACCCGGCCGCCGGATGCTCCCCGGCTCCGTCGATCGCCCACCACCACACAGGAGAACCAGCCATGAGCAGCCGCTCCGAGACCGTCTTACTCGTCCCGACCGCGGACACGGGTCCCTCCGACATCGACACGGCGGTGGACACCCTCGTCGCCGATGCCGCCAACGCACTCGCCACCTACGACGCGTTCACCCAGGAGCAGGTCGACCACATCGTCAAGAAGGCGTCCGTCGCCGCCTTGGACCAGCACACCCGACTGGCCCGCGAAGCGGTCGACGAGACCGGCCGAGGCGTCTTCGAGGACAAGGCGGCGAAGAACATGTTCGCCTGCGAATACACCACCGACAGCATGCGGAGTCTCAAGACGGTCGGCATCGTGGCTCGCGACGAGATCACCGGCATGACCGAGGTCGCCGAGCCGGTCGGCGTCGTGTGCGCGGTCACGCCGGTCACCAATCCCACCGCAACGGTCGTCTTCAAGGCGTTGATCGCCCTCAAGAGCCGCAACCCGGTCGTCTTCGCCTTCCACCCCTCGGCCCAGCGGTGCAGCGCCTCGGCGGCACGGGTGGTGCGCGACGCGGCCATCGCCGCCGGCGCGCCCGAGCACTGCGTGCAGTGGATCGAGAGCCCCTCGATCGAGGCGACCACCGCGCTCATGCGTCACCCCGGCGTCGCACTGATCCTGGCAACCGGCGGCGAAGGCATGGTCAAGGCGGCGTACTCGGCGGGCAAACCGGCCCTGGGCGTGGGTGCGGGCAACGTACCCGCCTACGTCGACCGCGACGTGGACCTGCGCCGGGCGGTCAACGACGTCGTGCTGTCCAAGTCGTTCGACAACGGCATGATCTGCGCCTCCGAACAGGCCGTCATCCTGCACGCCGACATCCACGATGCCGCCTTGTCCGAATTCGCCTCCCTGGGCGCCCATTTGGCCACCGAGGACGAGAAGCACAAGCTGGAGACCTACCTCTTCGGCGCCGGTGCGGGGCCCGGTCGCGAACCACGCGTCAATCCCGAGGCCGTGGGCCGGAGCCCGATGTGGATCGCCGCCCAGGCGGGGTTCACGGTGTCCGCGGACACCACCGTAATCCTGGCCCACGCCGACCGAGTGGGCCCGCAAGAGCCCCTCACCCGCGAGAAGTTGTGCCCCGTCCTGGCCGTTCTGCGCGCGGACTCGCGCGAGCAGGGGTTCGCGCTCGCCGCCGACATGGTCGCCTTCCACGGCATGGGCCACAGCGCCGTCATCCACACGAGCGATCCCGCCGTGGCCGAGGACTACGGGCGGCACATGAAAACGGCCCGCATCATCGTCAACGCGCCCTCGTCCCAGGGAGCCATCGGCGGTATCTACACGGGCCTGTTGCCCTCGCTGACCTTGGGCTGTGGATCCTGGGGCGGCACTTCGACGTCCAACAACGTCTCGGCGGTCAACCTGTTGAACGTCAAACGGGTGAGCACCCGCCGCAACAACATGCAGTGGTTCAAGATCCCGCCCAAGATCTACTTCGAACCGCACGCGATCCGCTACCTGGCCGAGATGCCGCACGTGCATCGGGTGACCATCGTCACCGACGCGACCATGACCCGCCTGGGCTACGTCGACCGCATCCGCCGGGTGCTGCACTCCCGCGAACTCCCGGTCACGATACAGATCATCGACGACGTGCTGCCCGAGCCGAGCATCGAATCGGTACGGCGCGGCGCGGACCTCATGCGGACCTTTCGCCCGGATACCATCGTCGCCCTGGGCGGCGGCTCGCCCATGGACGCCGCCAAGGTCATGTGGCTGCTGTACGAACAGCCCGACGTCGACTTCTCCGACATGCGGCAGAAGTTCCTCGACATCCGCAAGCGCGCCTTCCGCTTCCCCGTGCTGGGCGAACAGGCCCGACTGGTGTGCGTACCGACCACGTCCGGCACCGGCGCCGAGGTCACCCCGTTCGCCGTGATCACCGACTCCGCGACCGGCAAGAAGTACCCGCTGGCCGACTACGCCCTCACCCCGAGCGTGGCCATCGTCGACCCGCTGCTGGCCGCGGAACTGCCGCCCGCCCTGGCCGCGGACAGCGGCATGGACACCCTCACCCACGCGATCGAGGCGTACGTCTCGGTCTACGCCAACGACTTCACCGACGGCCTCGCCCTGCACGCCATCCGGCTGGTCTTCGACAATCTCGAAGCCGCCGTCACCGACCGGCAAGCCAGTCCCGAAGCGCGCGAGAAGATGCACAACGCGGGCACCATCGCGGGGATGGCCTTCGGCAACGCCTTCCTCGGCATCGTGCACGCCATGTCCCACACCCTGGGCGCCACCTTCCACATCGCCCACGGGCGCACGAACGCCGTCCTGCTGCCCCGGGTGATCCGCTACAACGGCAGTGCGCCCGGCAAACTCGCCGGCTGGCCCAAGTACGAGCACTACCAAGCGCCCGAGCGCTTCCAGGACATCGCCCGCACGCTCGGCCTCCCCGCCGACACCCCTGCCGAAGGAGTCCGCTCCCTGGCCACCGCGGTCGAGCGGCTCAGGGATCGAGTCGGCATCGAACCGTCCTTCCGGGCCCTGGGCGTCGACGAGCGGGCATTCCTGGACGCGTTGCCCGAGCAGGCGCTCAACGCCTACGAGGACCAATGCGCCCCGGCGAACCCGCGGATGGCCATGCTCGAGGACATGACCGCCATCATGCGCGACGCCTACTACGGCCCCGCCGCCGTCTCGACACTGTGAGCGACCAGTGGCGACCTGCTCGCACGGGTCACGGACCGTAGCGCAGCCGCGGGCCGGGGACGCGATCGGCGTCCGCCCTCACCCGATCCGAGGGCCGCCGGGATCCGTACCATCGCCGTCCCGCTCACCCTCGCCAGAGCCGCGCCCAAGAGCTCGCTGGGCGAACGGGACCTGTCGGGCCACTCGCTCGGGTCCATGAGTAGGGCCGCGACCCGGGGTGATACCTGCGGCGGCACCACGAGAAGTTCCCTGAAGGGGGCGATCAGCGAGAAGAGTTCGATCCGGTGCGGGTCCTGTCCGGCCACGAATCCGCCCCACCGCACCACGCGGCCCAGCCCGGCGATCCGCAAAGGTCGGGGCGTGCCGGACCACAGGCTCCGATCGAGCGTCGCGCGCGAATACGAACCCACACGTTCCATCCCCGTGAACAACGCGGCGAGCTCCTCGATCGTCGCCCTCGACCGAGGCCACCACACGCCGTCCACCTCGTGACTATTGCCGCCCGCGTGGGGGCAGAGGCACAAACGTGCGGGAGTCGTATCGCTCACTGCCACGGTCAACACGGAAGACCTACCTGCCCGACCGGCACGGCCGCCCTCCGGGGCGACACGAGTGTCGGCATCCTGTCGATATCGTTCGTCACCTCAACCGTAGCCCCGTGGCTGTCGGGACGAAACTCCGTGGGGGGGCGCGGCGGCGACGGCCCGGATGCCCGACGCCAGCCCACGATGACGCACCGAACGTACGCGGCCGTCATCCGGCCATGGGATCGTGATGGATCCGGGCCAGAACCCGCGCCATATCGTGGCCGGTGACGATTCCGAGCGGCACTCGGCTCCGATCGGCGACGATCAGTGCGTCGGCATCGGCGTCGAGCATGCATTCGACGGCGGTGAGTGTGTCGACCTCGGGGCGGACGATCGGCGCGCAGCGCCGGACGAGTTCGGCGACCGTGCGCGGGCGGCATCCCAGGTGGCGCGGTGCCCGCGGTTCGGCGAGTTCACGATCGCTCAGCATGCCTACCACCGCTCCGGTGCCCGGATCGACGACCGCGAGGTGGCGAAGGCCCAGCGCGAGCAACAGCTCTCGTGCCGTGCGCGGCGTGTCCGTCAGAGCGACATGCACGACCGGCGCGCTCATGACGTCGCGGATCCTGGGAATCACCGCCGACGTCGGCGAGCACCGATCCCTCGCTGTCACGGGCGTCCTCGCGGAGTTCACATCACCCTCCGTCGGTCGGTCCCCCGTTGGTGTCCCCGTCCGCGGCACGCGCATCCGGCGCCGGCCTCTCCGGAGTGCGTTCACTCTCCACTGTCCGGACCGGCGACATCGGCCGGGAGGGTCGTTCGGCCCGGGTCGGTAGGCCGAAGTGCTCCGGTGCCCGTCGGGTCCCCGATGCACCATGAAAAGAGGGAACTCGGTACGACGTCCGAGGAAGGTGAGGACGATGGAATTGGTTCCGGCCCTGGCGGCGATGCCCGCGCGTTACAGCGGGCACATGGACGAGGACAACGGCTGGATGTGGGTGTGGGGGTCGGTCCTGATGCTGCTCTTGATCGCGGTGATCGTCGCTGTGGTGTGGCTGTTGGCGCGGGGATCCTCGCTCGGCCACACGGCCTCGGAGTCGCGCGGCTCGTCGGCGACCGAGGTGTTGGCTCTGCGGTATGCCCGAGGCGAGATCGACACCCAGGAGTACCGCGAGCGCCTGGCGGCCTTGACCGGGTGGCCGAGCGCAGCCCGCGAGGGCAAGGCTCGCGGTGGAAATCGGCCGGATGGGCCGGACGGGCCCAACGGCTGATCGCGGAGACTTGATTCTCAAAGAGTGAAGGTGTGACTGCCCCCGGGCGGGATCTCGACCACCGAGCCGCGGAAGCCGATCGGAATCGACCCGTGCTGCCCCGGGCGCAGGCTCACGGTGACCTCCCGTCGAGTGATGGTCACCACCACGCCCCAGTGTCTCCGGTAGCGCAACTCGACCTCCAGGCGGGCGAGTCGGGTGGGAAGGCGTGGATCGAGCCACAGCACGTCCCCGCGCGTGTCGAGTCCGGTGTAGCAGCGCTGTAGCACGTCCACCGTGCCTGCCATCGCACCGAGGTGGATGCCTTCCGCGGTGGTGCCGCCCTGCACGTCGAGAACGTCGCCGCCGAGGGCGTCGCGGAAGAAGAGCCAGGATCGCCGGCGATCCGTTCGGGCCAGCACCCACGCGTGCACCACTGAACTGAGCGTCGATCCGTGTACCGTCCGCGCTCGGTAGTAGGCAATGGAGCGCTGCGCCAACTCGTGACTGGCCGGGTAGCCGAGGCGGCGCAGCAGGTCGCGGATTTCCTGTGCCGGGAAGAGGTAGTAGAGCATCAGGACGTCGGCTTGTTTGGATGCCTTGTAGTGGTTGATGCTGTCGCCTTCGGCCTCGAGGATGCGATCGAGGCGGCGGTTGTTCGGGTATCGACGCCGGTAGTGCTCCCAGTCCAGCTCGGCGAGGCGCTCGTATCCGGCGAACTGGCTCGGCACGCCGTCGTGGAAGGGGACGTGGAGTCGACGGGCGATACTGCGCCAGCGGTCGAGTTCGAGGGAGTTCACGTCGAGTCGCTCGGTCAACTCCTCGCGCCGGTATCCGGGTAGCGCGTCGAGCGCGTCGAGCGCGCGCGCGAGCACCCAGGAGGCGAGGACGTTCGTGTAGGTGTTGTCGTCGATGCCGGGATGGTCGGCCCACGGGTACGCGTCGTGGTACTCGTCGGGGCCCATCACGCCCCGGATTCGGTATCGCTCCAAGGTGGGGTCGTAGTGCGCGATGTCGGCCCAGAAGCGGGCGATCTCCAGCATCATCTCCGCGCCGGCCGTGTTCAGGAAATCGAGGTCTCCGGTGGCCTGGTAGTACTGCCAGGTGTTGTAGGCAACGGCCAGGCCGACGTGGCGTTGCAGATGTGTGCGGTCCGGGAGCCAACGTCCGGACATCGGGTTGAGGTGGGTGCCCGGGGCTTGCTCGGTGCCGTCACAGGCGCTCTGCCAGGGATACATCGCCCCGCGCTGACCGATGTCCCGGGCGGCTTGTCTGGCCGCGTCCAGGCGCCGGTGCCGGTAGCGCAGTACGGCGCGGCTGATCTCGGGGGTGCGCAGGTTCAGCGTTCGGAGTACGAACAACTCGTCCCAGAAGATGTGGCCGCGATATCCCTCGCCGTGCCAGCCTCGGGCCGGCATTCCGGCGTCCAGGTCCACCGTGTGTTCGGAGTAGGTCTGCGCGGTGTGGAACAGGTGCAGATGGAGGGTGTTCGTCTCGCCCGCGCGGTCGGTGAATTCGGTCTCGGTGCGGAACCGGCGCCACAGTTGCGCCCAGCGCTCGGCGTGGGCGTGGAGCAGGGCGTCGAAAGGTCCCGCCGGCGCGACGCCGCGGACGGCAGCGGGCCTCGGGTCGTCGACGGCCGGGTCTCTGGAGGTGTGGAAGGCGACCGTCTTTTCGACGGTCACCGCTCGCCCCGCGACGGCGTCGACGGTGAAGACCTGCGTGGGTCGGCCCGGGTGAGTCTCGGACACGGGCTCGATCGCGGCAACCGCACCGTCCAGGAGCAGGCGGGTGCGCGATGCGACGGCGATGTGGAGCGGCGAACCGGCCGCTCGCACACTCAGCCACAGCGTTTCCCCGTCCTGTCCTTGACCCGTCGGGACCAAGTGACGGCCGACCAGACTCCGGTAGCGGGCCACTCCGGTATTGGTGACGGTGCCGTCCAGTGCCGAGAGGATGTGCAGTGGGCCGGACCAGTTCTCCGGGGTCAGCACCGTCTCCAGCGCCGCGATGTGCGGGTCGGCGAGGCTCGCGATCCGTCGTTGGAACAGGCGTGTGCGCCGGTCGGCCGCGTCGGCGATCAGGGCGTCGCGGGTGAGCACTCCCCGGCGCAGGTCGAGTTCGATCCGCTGTGACACGATCCGGGTCTCGGGATCCTCGCCGAACCACCCCGGCGCGTCGACGGCTCGGAAGGTGAGCGGCAGCCAGTTCGGGCAATTGATCAGATCCTCGTGTTCCACCCGATGGCCGTCGATCGTCGAGACGGCGCGATCGTACCGGCCTGCCAGGTAGGTGCCGGGGTAGTGGACTCCGTCTGCCCGGGACTCGGGTGCCGCGCCCCTGGTCACCAGGTAGCCGTTGCCGACCGCGCACAGGGCCTCGCGCCGGCCCTCGTCTTCGGCGTCGAAGCCCTGAAAAGCCAGGGTCCACGGGTCCTGCGGCGGCCGTGCGGGTCTATTCATCGGATCAATACCCGTTCTCCCGACCGGGGCACGACGGCGGTCCAGCCCAGTTCCGCGTCGAGACGGTCCCGCAACGCCTGCGCGCCTTCCGGTTCGCCGTGTACGAGATAGGTCGTGTTCGGGGCCGGCGCATCCCGCAGCCAGTCGAGGATCTCGTCGGCGTCGGCGTGCGCGGAGAGGCCGGGGATGTCCACCACTTCCGCGCGTACCGGCACGTAGGTGCCGAACATCTTCAGGGTACGCGCGCCTTCGACCAGATCGCGTGCCCGAGTGCCTTGGGCGGCGAACCCGACGACCATCACGGTGTTGCGGGGATCGGGCAGCAACTCGCGCAGATGGTGCACGACACGACCCCCGGTGGCCATTCCCGACGCCGAGACGATGACCGAGGGCACGCGGGAGCCCTGGATCGCGATGGACTCGGACAGCGACCGCACGAGTGTGAACGGGGTCGGGTCCCAGATCGCGGCGTTCCCGGTCAACGCGTCGGCGCGCAGTTCCGGGGCTGCTCGGGCGAAGGCGTCCTGGTAGATCCGCAACGTGGCCAGTGCCATCGGGCTGTCCACGTAGATCGGCACTCCGGCAGGCAATCGGCCCGCACTGCGCAGGTCGGCCAGTTCGCGCAGAACGACCTCCGTTCGATCCAAGGCGAACGCCGGGATGACCACCGTTCCACCGCGATGCAGCGTGCGTGTCAGGGCGGCGGCGAATCGCTTGCGGCCGACATCGTCGTGGTGCCGCCGATTACCGTATGTCGACTCCAACAGCAGCACGTCGGCTCCGGTGAACGGGTCCGGCGGGCGCAGCAGCGGGTGGACCGGCCGGCCGAGGTCACCGCTGGTGGCAACGGTGTGTCCGTCCTCCAGTGTCAGGTGGGCCCACGCCGAGCCGAGGATGTGTCCGGCGTGCTGAAGGCGCAGGACGGTGCCGGCCGCCACGGCGGTCTCGTCGCCGATGGACACCGGGGTCAGCTGAGCCAGTGCGCGGTTCACGTCCTTGTCCTCGTACAGCGGCTCTGCGGGACGGTGCCTGGACCACCCGTGGGTGTTCGCGTGGTCCGCCTGTTCCCGGAGCAGGCGCGCGCTGTCGCGTAGGACGATCTCGACGAGCCGTGCGGTGTCGGGGGTGCAGTACACCGGTCCGGTGAATCCTTCCTTGACCAGCCTGGGCAGATATCCGCAGTGGTCCAGGTGGGCGTGCGTGAGCACGACCGCGCGCACCCGGCTCGCGTCGCCCGGCAGTGGGCGCCAGTTGCGCCGCCGCAGGTCCGCGAGTCCTTGGAACAGGCCGCAGTCGAGCAGGACGCGGGTGTGGCTCTCGACCATGAACTTGCTTCCGGTCACGGTCTCCGCCCCGCCCAGAAAGGTCAGCAGGGCCGGCCGCTGCCACAGGTGGGAGTCGTGGTTCCGATCGCCCGCGTGATCCCTCGCCGCGATCGACCTGTCGTCCTGTCCGGATTGCATGGTCCCCTCCAGTCGTCGCGCCGCGCCGCCATGGATGACGGTGCGTGATGTGGCGTGGGCCCTGCTGTTCGGTTCTCTGGTTCGCGCTCCCGGTCGCCGGGGCATCGAGCACGTGGTTCGCGCGGGTTCAATGCTCGATGCGGCCGCTCCAGGTCGGCTCCACCACTGCCCACTCCCGCTCCCACGCGAGCGCACGACGGCGGGAGATCAGCAACCACTCCACGCCGAAGGCCCCCGCCATCACCATGAACGCCCCACCGAACGCCATCGTCCCCGCGACGATCTCGTCGACGACGATCGCGGTGTGGGTCAGCGGCGGGTCTGTGGGGCGACCCGCGGCGTCGAGCCAGATGTGGGTGGTGTCGCCCTCGGATGTGCCCAGGGGCACCCGCGCGGTACCGGTTTGCGGGACGCCGTCGGCCGCGACCCATCGCACATTCGCCGCCACCGTCTCGGCGCCGGGCGCGGCCACCTGGGGCGGCTTGGCGGTCAGCACGGCGGGAACCCGTCGTTCTTCGGCGAGTTGGCGATTCCGCGTCGCCTCCCCGGAGGTCGCGCTCGCGTCGACGGCCATCACGATCGCCAGCGGTACCACGAACAGCGTCAGGAGCGTCAGCAAGAGCATCGAACGCACGTGCACGACCTCACAGTGCCGGTACATCGGCTCACGCCCGACGAGTGCTCGGAACCATCGCCGTAGTCCTTGGTGCCTGCGCCGCGGTCGCGGCGCCGCGGCGTTCATGGGCCTGCGACGGGTATCGGCACGACGGCCACCGGACAGGACGCGTGGTGGAGCACCGCGTGAGTGGTGGGGCCCAGGCGCATCGGGAAGGGTCCGTGCGCCCGGTGGGCGGCGACCACCAGGAGATCCGCGTGCGCGGAGACAGCGATCAGGGCGTAGGCGGGGGCACCGGTCGTGACGATCGCCTCGATCGTGACATCCGGTGTCCGTGCCCGGATCGGGTCCAGGATTTCGGCCAGGAGGTGATCGTGGGTTGCCGCCATGTCCAGCGGGTCCCCGAGCAGCGGCGCGACCACACCGGGACAGTAGCCGGCCATCGCGAGTGTCCACACGTGAACGGGGACCACCCTGCCGCCGATGCGGCGAGCCCGCTCGACGGCGAACTCGACCGCGGGCGCGTCGCTGCGATCGGCGATGCCCACGACGACGCTCGGGGTGTCCACCTCGTCGGCCGCCTCGGGTACGACCACCACGGGGCAGGTCGTGTGCGCGCACACGCGCAGCGACACCGATCCGAGCAGCAGCCCGGCGAAGCCGCCGAGGCCTCGGCTGCCGACCACGATCAGCTCGGCCCGTCGGCTCGCCTCCAGGATCGCGTCCGCCGCCGGCCCCTCGACCAGCGATGTCTCGACCGCCAGGTGCGGGTGGGCGGCGCGGCTGCGGTCCGCCGCCCGCTCCAGCAGGGCGCGGGCGCCTTCACGAACCTCCTCCGAGTGACCGTGCCGACCGAGAGCGGCGACGGGAATGGCCATCGCCAGATACAGCGGCGTTTTCGCCTCGGCGGCGGCGTGGGCGCCCCAGGCCAGCGCGCGTTCTGCGCCGGGTGAACCGTCGTAGCCGACCAGGACCCCGAGGCCGGGAAGGTGGGTTCCGGTGCTCATGAGCTTTCCAATCGTCGCGTGCCGACGGCTCGGGCTGCGGGGCCGGTACCGCGAGATCCGATCGACCCCTCACTCTCAGCGTGCTCGCGCTCCACCGGCGGGCACAGGGCCGCCCAGACCCGGGGCCCGGGACCTTCGGCCCGGCCCACCACCCCCACCGGCCCTGTGTCCGGGGCCGGGAAGGTCCGATGGTGGAGACAGGGCGCACCGCGCGATCGCGGACCCCGGACACACAGGAGGCGAGTGCGATGAGGACGAGCAGCGAAACCGCCCCGGGTGGCAGCTCCACCACGCACGCGAACGCGTCCGTGGGTGAGCGAAGCGTGGCCGACGTGATGAGCACGGCGTTGCTCACCGTCGCGAGTGACGAATCCCTGTTGATGGCCTGGGAGCTCATCCAGCGCACCGGGTTCCACCACCTTCCCGTCGTGAACGAGGACGGGCGCTGTGTGGGGCTGCTGGAGCGGGACGAACTGGCGGTGGCATGTGCGCTCCCGGCGATCTCGCTGGCCGAGCGCTACGTGGGCGACCTCCTGCCCGGCGGTTCCCAGCCGCACGTGCCGATCACCGCTCGACTCGCCGAGGTGGCCGGCGTGATGACCGACCACGCGGTCGACGCGCTCGCGGTCACCGACGACGACACGATGGTCGGCTTGGTGACGGCTCGCGATCTGGTCTCGGCACTCGCCGGACGCAAGCCCGCGCACGGCCCCAGGGACCACGGGCCGGTGCTCTTCCGACTGGAACCGATACTCCCCCCGACACGCGACACCTGATCGGCCCTGCCGAAACCTTCGGCGTTCGGCACTCGATGGCGACCACGACCACACGAAGGAGTCAGACATGGAATCGCTCGGCACCCGCTTCGACCGGGAAACCAACGGCGTGTCCCCTCGGCAGGGCGCCGTCCCCGCCGACGAAACCACCGGGAACCGGCTGCGGGGCCGGATCGTGGTGGGCTTGGATGGCTCCTTCGGATCTGCCGTCGCCTTGCGCTGGGCCGCTCGCGAGGCCGCCGAACTCGGGGCGGTCCTGGACGTGGTCGCGGCCTGGACGGACGCCGATCCCGAGCGCCCGACCCTGGACCGGCCCGACGCCCCGCTGTCGGTGGCCCGCGAGCGGCTGGAGCACGCCCTGGCAAGCCTGGTGCGCGCCCCGATCCCGCCCGAGCGGATCGTGGCGACCCCGCTGCGCGGCACGGCCGGCGAGGTCTTGGTCGCCCACGCGCGAAGTGCCCGGCTGCTCGTGCTGGGCACCAGCGGCATCGAGTGCCCCACGATCCCGGGCCCCACCGGCGTGTACTGCCTGCGTCACAGCAACACCCCGGTGGTGTTCGTCCCCGCGCCGGACGCCTGATCTCGCGCACCGTCGAACGCCCGAACCCGGCAATCGGGTTCGGGCGTTCGGACGTTCGGCGGAAGCAGTCACCACCACGAAGCGACGACGGATTGTCACTGCGCCCTGGAGGTGGTTACCGCCGACCTGTGCGTGGGCGCAGCCGGCGGCCGGTCACCCGGCCGGGACGAATACGGAACCACAGTTCGTTGTGCCGGGTGGGCCAGGTATCGCCTCCGGCTTCGGTGAGCCTGGCGATGTCGACGGGGTCGGTGACGGGCTCGACCACACCGATCAGCAGGACGCTCCAGCCCAGTCGGGCGTACCGGTCCACGTCGTCCACTTCGAAGGCCACCGTTCCGCGAACGTGGGCGAGTGGTGAGCCGGGTCGGGTGGAGAAGACGATATCCCTGCCGTCGGGCACATAGTTGACGGGAAGTACCCACGGCGTGTGATCCACGCCGCCGGCGAGACGACCGACCTCGTGGGTCGTGATCCGGGCGTAGCACTCGTTTTCACTCATCGGGATCAGCTTGCGGGCATCCGGGCTGCTCGGTTCCTCCCGGGTGGTCGGCGGCGTACCCACGGTCCCGGACACGAGCGCGGTGACACTGGTCTCCAGCACCGCCGCCAGGCCGCCGAGGGCGGCCCGGGTCAAGGGGGCGTCTCCGGCCTCGAGTTCCACCAGCCACTTCAGGGGCAGCCCTGCCCGGGCGCAGACGTCCGCCCGGGTCAGGCCCAGTTGTTCGCGTCGGGTGCGGATGTTGCGGGGGATGTCGACCATGTCGGGAAGGCGGGTTCCGGCCGTCTCGTTGTCCATTGGATCCTCCTTCTCGACGGGGCCGTCCTACCGACGCGGACGGTCCTCGGTGCTGCTCAGTCGGGCTGGGGTTCGGTGTGTGCGGGCTCGGCCCGGTTGGGGCGGGCGGCAATCGCGGCCCGGGCGGCTTCCAGGCGGGCGCCGGGGAGGCGGTAGGGCGAGCAGGAGACGTAGTCGACGCCGCAGTCGTGGAAGAAGTGGATCGAGTCGGGGTCGCCCGCGTGTTCTCCGCACACGCCGATGCGCAGGTTCGGTGTGGTCGCACGGCCCTGGTCGACGCCGATTCGGACCAGTCGTCCGACCCCGTCGCGGTCGATGGTCTCGAACGGGGAGACGGAGAGGATGCCCTGTTCCAGGTAGGCGGCGAGGAACGACGCCTCGGCGTCGTCGCGGGACAGGCCCCACGTGGTCTGGGTCAGGTCGTTGGTGCCGAACGAGAAGAAGTCCGCCGAGCGGGCGATCTCGCCCGCGGTCAGTGCGGCTCTGGGCAGTTCGATCATGGTGCCGATCGGGCAGTTCACGTCCATGCCCGTGCGGGCGCGGACCTCGGCGAGCACGCGTTCGACCTCGGTGCGAACGATGCGCAGTTCCGCCTCGGTGGCCACGAGCGGGATCATGATCTCCGCGCGCGGGTCGCCGCCGGCGCGCACGCGGGCGACGACGGCCTCGGCGACCGCGCGGACCTGGGTGGCGATCAGGCCGGGTACCGCGAGCGCGAGGCGTACGCCGCGCAGGCCCAGCATCGGGTTCTCCTCGTGGAGCAGCTCGCCGGCTTCGTGCAGGCGCAGGTCGCGGGGATTCGGCGGCTGTCCCAGGGCCTGTGCGCGAGCGATCCGGACGGCCGATTCGGTGTGGTCGGGCAGGAATTCGTGCAGGGGTGGGTCGATCAGGCGGATGGTGACCGGCAGTCCGTCCATCGCGGCCAGGATTCGGGTGAAGTCCTCGCGTTGGAGCGGGAGCAGCGCCGCCAGGGCGGCGTCGCGTTCGGCGTCGGTGCGGGCGAGGATCATGTCCTCGACCAGCCGGCGACGGGCACCCAGAAACATGTGCTCGGTGCGGCAGAGTCCGATGCCGCGCGCTCCGTGGCGTCGGGCGCGGGCCGCGTCCTCGGGCGTGTCCGCGTTGGCCAGGACGTCCATTCGACGGATCTCGTCGGCCTGTTCCAGGCAGCGGGCGACGGCGTCGACGATGCCGGGCGTTCGGGTGCCGGTCTCGAGGTAGCGGGTGACCGGGGAGGCGACCAACGGCAGTGCGCCGAGGTGCACGGTGCCGGCGGTGCCGTCGACGGAGACCACGGTGCCCTCCTCGATCACGATGCCGTCGGCGGTGGTGAACCGGTGGTGCTCGGGGTCGATGTCGAGTTCCGCCACCCCGCACACGCACACCTTGCCCATGCCGCGGGCGACAACTGCCGCGTGGCTGGTCTTGCCGCCGCGGCCGGTGAGGACGGCCTCGGCGGCGATCATGCCGGGCAGGTCGTCGGGGCTGGTCTCGTGTCGGACCAGCACCACGTGCTCGCCGGCCTCGGCTCGGCGGACCGCCTGGGCGACGTCGAAGACGACGGCGCCGACCGCGGCTCCGGGCGAGGCCGGTACGCCGTGCGCCAGGATCGGGGTGTCGGGATCCGCGTCGAAGCGGGGGAAGGTGAGGTGGTCGAGTTGTTCGGCGTTCACCCGCGACAGGGCCTCGGGCCAGGTGATCATCCCCTCGTCCACGAGGGCGCAGGCAATCCGGAAGGCCGCCTCGGGGGTGCGCTTGCCGACCCTGGTCTGCAACACCCACAGTCGGCCGCGTTCGATGGTGAACTCGACGTCGCACAGGTCCCGGTAGTGCGCTTCCAGCAGGCGCAGGTGGGCGCGCAGTCGGGCGTGCGAGTCCGGGTCCAGGTGCTCGAGTTCGTCGAGCGCGAGGGCGTCCCGCACGCCCGAGACCACGTCCTCGCCTTGGGCGTCGGGGAGGTAGTCGCCGTAGACGCCGGGCCGACCGGTGCCCGGGTCCCGGGTGAAGGCGACGCCCGAGCCCGAGTCGGGCCCCAGGTTGCCGAAGACCATGACCTGGATGTTCACCGCGGTGCCGAGGTCGTCCGCGATGTGCTCGCGCCGGCGGTAGACCGCGGCGCGTTCGCCGTTCCACGACTCGAACACGGCCACCACCGCGCGCCGCAGTTGCTCGCGCGGGTCCTGCGGGAACTCCCGGCCCGTCGCGGTGTGGATGATCGCCTGGAACTCGCGGACCGTTTCCGCGAGTTGGCGCGCGTCCAGACCCAGGTCGTCGCCGGCCCCGACCTGTCGCCTGCGCCGGGTCAGCACGGCTTCGAAGCGGGCGGCGTCGATGCCGAGCACGGTGGCGCCGTACATCTGCACCAGGCGCCGATAGGAGTCCCAGGCGAAGCGTTCGCGGCCGGTGGTCTTGGCGAGGCCGATCACGGACGCGTCGTTGAGTCCGACGTCGAGAATCGTGTCCATCATGCCGGGCATGGAGAAGCGGGCGCCCGAGCGTACCGACACCAGCAGCGGGTCGTCGGCCTGGCCCAGGCAGCGCCCGGTGAGCTGTTCCAGGCGGTTCAGGTGGGCGGCGATCTCGCCGTCCAGTCCTTCCGGGACGTTCCCGGTGCGCAGGAAGGCGCGGCACGCGTTCGTGCCCACGGTGAAGCCGGGCGGGACCGGGAGCCCGAGGCGGGTCATCTCGGCGAGGTTGGCGCCCTTGCCGCCGAGCAACCCGGCCTGTTCGCGGGAGCCTTCGGTGAAGTCGTACACGTACGCGGTGGTCATGTCCGGCCTTCCTGCGGGGTTCGGATGATGTGACGGCTCAGAGACGGCGGGCGACGTACTCGGTCAGGTCGAGCAGGCGGTTGGTGTAGCCCCATTCGTTGTCGTACCAGCCGAAAACCTTGACCAGGTCGCCGTTGACCTGGGTGAGTTCGGCGTCGACGACGCACGAGTACGGGTCGCCGATCACGTCGCGGGAGACGATCGGCGCGTGGCTGACGCGCAGGATGCCGCGCAGCGGACCCGCGGCAGCCGCCTCGAAGGCCGCGTTGACGCCCGCGGCGTCGGTCTCCCGGCGCAGGATCAGGGTCAGGTCGGTGAGCGAGCCGTCCTCGACGGGGACGCGAACCGAGATACCGTCCAGGGCGCCGGCCAGTTCGGGCAGGACCAGACCGACCGAGCGGGCCGCGCCGGTACTGGTGGGAATCATGCTCAGCGCGGCGGAACGGGCCCGGCGCAGGTCCTTGTGGGGAGCGTCGAGCAGGGATTGGTCGTTGGTGTAGCCGTGGATGGTGGTCATCAGGCCGCGTTCGATGCCGAACGCGTCGTGCAGGACCTTGACCATCGGCACGACGCAGTTGGTGGTGCAGGAGGCGGCGGAGACGACGTGGTCGGTGCTCGGGTCGTAGTCGCCCTCGTTGACGCCCATCACGATGGTGGCGTCGACGCCGCGGCCCGGGGCGGAGAGCAGCACCTTGCCGGCGCCGGACTTCAGGTGCGCGCCGGCGTCCTCGCGGGTGCGGAAGCGGCCGGTGGCCTCGATCACGATGTCGACGCCGTACTTGTCCCACGCGAGCGCGGCGGGATCGCGGTGGGCGGTGACGGCGATGGGGACGCCGTCGACGACGATCGTGTCGCCGTCGGCCTCGACCGAGCGGGCCAGAACGCCGTAGGTGGAGTCGTACTGGAGCAGGTGGGCGAGCGTGGCGGCGGGGGCGATGTCGTTGATCGTGACCACCTCGACGGGGGTGGTGCCATCGTCGGCGCGGCCCAGGACGGCCCGCAGGTAGTTGCGGCCGATGCGGCCGAAGCCGTTGATTCCCACTCGTACGGTCATCGCGGGATCCTCCTCGGATCTCGTGGAACGCGGTTGGGGCAGGGGTGGCTCACCGGCGGAAGAGGGCGACCTTGAGCGCGCCGGTCTCCCCCGCGCGGGCGAAGGTGTCGTAGGCGGTGAGCATCTCGTCGAGGTCGAACCGGTGGGTGATCATCCCCTCCGTGCCGAGCCGGCCCTCGGCGAGCAGGTCCAGGAGCAGCGGTGTGCTGATGGTGTCGACCAGGCCGGTGGTGATGGTGAGGTTGCGGATCCACAGGTCCTCGAGGTGCAGGGTGGCCGGTTTCCCGTGCACGCCTACGTTGGCGACGTGTCCGCCGGCGCGGACCAGGCGGGTGCACAGTTCGAAGGACTCGGGCACGCCGACGGCCTCGATGGCCACGTGCGCCGCCTGTCCGTCCCTGGTGAGCGAGGCGAGCACGTCGGGGTCGGCCTCGGGGAGGTCCAGGACGACGTCGGCACCGAACCGCTTCGCGGCGTCACGGCGTGCGGGCGAGGGGTCGACGGCGACGACGCGTGAGGGGGAGAAGAGGCGCGCGGTGGTGATGGCGGCGAGGCCGATGGGCCCGGCTCCCACGACGACAACGGTGTCACCGGGGCAAACGTGTCCGTTGCGGACGCCCACCTCGTAGGACGTGGGCAGGATGTCGGCGAGCATCAGGGCCTCCTCGTCGCCGACGACCTCCGGGAGCTTGTGCAGGGAGGTGTCCGCGAAGGGCACCCGGACGTATTCGGCCTGGGTGCCGTCGATGAGGTGGCCCAGCACCCAGCCCCCGCCGCCGGCGCACTGTCCGTAGGCGCCGGCGCGGCAGTTGCGGCAGCGCCCGCACGAGGAGATACACGAGATCAGCACACGGTCGCCGCGGACGAAGCCTCTTACACCGGGGCCGATTTCGGTGATGGTGCCGATTGCCTCGTGGCCAAGGACGCGGCCCGGTTCGACCTCGGGCACGTCACCTTTGAGGATGTGCAGGTCGGTGCCGCAGATGGTAACGGCGTCCACGCGGATCACCGCGTCCTGGGGGTCGCGGACGGTGGGGGTGGGCACGTCCTCCCACCGGTGGGTTCCGGCGCCGTGGTAGGTCAGGGCCTTCATGAGGGCGTCCGCCTTTCCAAACGTGAGCGGTAACGCTTGCGCCCCCAGCCTCACGCCGCGCGGGTGGCTGCCGTAGGGCCGAGTGGCCCGGGCGAGCAGGCCGAGTGACACACCTCGTGGGCCGCCGCGATTCCCTCATCGCAAAATCGTCCGCGTCGCGGGGTCGTCTACACCTCGACCTCCGGCCACCCGTCTGTGCTGTCCCGGTCGACGCAGCCGATCGATCAGTGCTCGACGGTGAGATCGAGGAAATGGGCCGAGCATGAAATACAGGGGTCGTGATTGCGGATCGCCCGTTCGCACAGGGCGGTCAGCTCGGCGTCCGTGACCTCGCCGTCTCCCAGACGCCGCTGCACGAGGCGGCGCAGGTCCTCCTCGATCGCGCCCTGGTTCTGTGCGGTCGGCGGAATGAGGACGGCGTCGGTGACGGTCCCCTCGCCGTCGAGGGTGTAGCGGTGGTACAGCAGGCCGCGTGGAGCCTCGGTCGCCCCATGCCCGGTGCCGGCTCGTGAGGGCACGTCGACCCAGGGGCGTCGCGGGGGTTCGTAGCCGTCGATGATGCGCAGCGCCTCGTCGATCGCGTACAGCACCTCGACCGCTCGGACGATGATGCTGCGGAAGGGATTTCGGCACACGGTTCCCTGCCGGGGGTCGCCGAGTCCGGCGTCGTGAGCGGCCTGGAGGGCGATCGGGGAGAGCCAGCGTCCGCTGATGGCATAACGGGCGAGTGTGCCGGTGAGATGGCGTCGGCCGTCCAGCAGGGAATGGAGGGCTGTGGAGTGGGGCACCTGGCTCTCGACGACGTGATCGCCGAACTCGTGAATTGCGAAGGTGCGGGTGGGCAGCGCCCGGTCGGATTCGGAGGGAAGGCCGGCGGTGGACGGCGCGGCCATAACGGTGGGGGTGCCGGACTCGATGGCGTAGGTGCCGGGTTCGGCCAATGCGAGCAGGTCGTTGTCGCACCCGGAGTCGGGGAAATCGAAGCCTGCCACCCAGCGCACCGTCTCCTGCGCGTCGTCGCGGGCTCGGCGCAACTGCTCGGCGAGTGGCCGCAGTTCGATCGCGGTTGGGGTGCGATGGAAGCCACCGAGACGGACGTTGATCGGATGGATCGCTCGCCCCCCCAGCAGTTCCAGAATGGCGTTGCCGGCCTGCTTGAGCCGAAGGCCACGTTCCACGTCGGCGCGGTGGGTACGGGCCAGGTCGATGGCGCTGTCGCAGCCGAAGAAGTCGGGCGCGTGGAGGAGGTGGATGTGCAGGGTCTGGCTCTCGATCCACTCGCCGCAATAGAGCAGTCGCCGCAGTGCGGCCAACTGTCCGTCCGGCACGACGCCGCACGCGTCTTCGACCGCGCGGCAGGCGCTGATCTGGTAGGCGACCGGGCAGATCCCGCACACCCGGGAGGTGATGTCCGGGGGTTCGGTATACGAGCGTCCGCGCAGAAACGCCTCGAAGAAGCGCGGCGGTTCGTAAATCGCCAGCCGGGCCTCGGCCACCTCGCCGCCGTCCATCCGCAGGTACAGGGCGCCTTCGCCCTCGACCCGGGCGAGCGATCCGACGTGCAGCACCCTGGAACCGCGGTGGGTCACGATTCCAGTTCCTTCCGGGAGGCCGCGTCGAACTCCTCGGCAGCGGTGTTGAAGGTGCGCAGCACCCGCACCACGTCGAGGGTGTCCATGCCGTCGCGGCGCAGCAGTGGGATGAACGCGGGGAAGTTGGTCGAGTCGGAGGGACCGAAGCAGCCGTAGCAGCCTCGTCCGTACGCGGGGCAGAGAGCACCGCAGCCGGCGTGGGTCACCGGGCCGAGACAGGGCGTGCCGTGGGCCACCGTCACGCAGACCGTGCCTCGTTGCTTGCACTCGAAGCAGACGCTGTGCGCGGGCACGTTCGGCTTGCGCCCGGCCAGATAGGCCGTGATGACCTCCACGAGTTGGCCCCGGTCGATGGGACAGCCGCGCAGTTCGAAGTCGACGGGGACATGGGCGCTGATCGGCGTGGACGAGGCGAGTGTCTCGATGTAGTCCGGTCGGGCGTAGACGACGGCTTGGAACTCGGCGACATCGGCGTAGTTGCGCAACGCCTGGACTCCGCCGGCGGTAGCGCAGGCACCGATGGTCACCAGGCGTCGGGAAACGGTCCGAATGTGCAGGATTCGATCGATGTCCTGCCGAGTGGTCACCGAACCCTCGACCAACGACAGGTCGTACGGGCCCGGCGCGGTCGCGCTGGACGCTTCCAGGAAGTGGACGATCTCCAACTTCTGCGCGATACCGAGGAGTTCGTCCTCGCAGTCCAGCAGGGTGAGTTGGCAGCCGTCACAGGAGGCGAACTTCCAGACGGCAAGTTTCGGACGGTTGCTCCCCTTCATGTCACAACTCCCTGACCATGAGAAGGGGGCGGGCTCGACTCCAGGCCAGAACAGGGCCGTCTCGGCACAGCAGGAGGGGGCCGAGCTGACAGTGCCCGCAGTGGCCCGTCGCGCATTGCATATTGCGTTCCAGGGAGACCTTGATCCGGTCCGGAGGGACTCCCCGGTGCAGCAAGTCGGCGGCGGTGGCCCGGATCATCGGCTCGGGACCGCAGATGAAGGCCGCCGCCTTCCGCGCATCGAAGGCGGCCCGGTCGAGCAGGGTCGTGACGACGCCGACCTCGCCCTGCCACAGGGGATCCGGGCGGTCGACCGTGGTCAGGACGCGGGCGGTCGACCGCAGACCTCGAACCTCTTCGCCGTAGACCAGATCACGGCGCGTGCGCGCTCCGATGAGAACGTTCAGCCGCCCATACCGTTCGGGCGCGGCAACCGCGTCGCGTACCAGCGGGCGCAGCGGGGCCAGACCGATTCCTCCCGCCACGACGAGCAGGTCGAGTCCGGCTGCCGCGGACAGCTCCCAGCCGGTACCGAACGGGCCGCGCACCCCGACCGTGTCACCGGGGCGTAGGCCGTGCAGCGTGCCGGAGATCGCCCCGACCGTACGGACGGTGTGGGTCAGCCGGTGTCCCTCGATCCCGCACACCGACAGCGGGATGTCGCCGACGCCGAACGCGTAGACCATGGCGAACTGCCCTGGACTGAAAGGTGGCAGAGGCGAGTGGACCGGCTCCAGGACGATCGTGGCGGTGTCGGACGTCTCGGCTTCGCGGTGCACTACCCGATAGGGGACGGGAACCGCCGCCGGGTACCCGGTCGATGGTGCGAAAGGAGTCATCTCGCCTCGTCGGCGTTGCCGGGTCCGTACAGGTCGAGTAGCCGGGTGCGGGTGGACTTCAGCCGCCGTGCGATCACCTGCGCAACGCAGTTGGTCAACGCCGAGCCGAACGCGGGGTCGTCCTCGCAAGCGGCGCGAACGCGCTCCGCGTCGAACTCGGACGCCGCCACGGTGCCACGGGCTTGTGCGCCGAGGTGCCAACGGTATGGCTCGAAGAGCCAGGACCAGCCGAGCAGATCACCTTCGGCCAGGGTCTCCACGATGGCCGCACGCCGCCCCGGCACGTGGACGTCGAGCACGACGAGCCCCGAATGGATGATCCAGAACCGGTCGGCGACGCCGTCTTCCTCGAAGATGCGGGTACCGCTCGGGAATGAGATGTCGTGGGCGAGTGCGACCAGTCGCTGACGGTGCCCGGATGGCAAGGCACCGAGAAAGCCGTGGCGAACAACGGTCACTGCGGGCCTTCCCCTCGCTCCCGACGGGTGGCCGACCGTTCCATGTTCAGCGCGTGGGCCTCCTCGGTGATGTCGATGCCCACCGGGCACCACACGATGCACCGCCCGCAGCCGACGCAGCCGGAGCTGCCGAACTGGTCGTACCAGGTGCCGAGTTTGTGGGTGGCCCACTGCCGGTACCGGCTGCGCGGGGAGTCACGGACCGGGCCGGACTGCAGGTGGGAAAAGTCGAGGTCGAAGCAGGATTCCCAGTGCCGCCATCGCTCGGCGTGGTCACCGGTCAGGTCCGTGACGTCCTCGGTGGTGGTACAGAAGCAGGTCGGGCAGACCATCGTGCAGTTGCCGCAGGTCAGGCATCGTGACGCGACGTCGTCCCAGCGCTCGGCCGTGAGGGTTTCGCGCATCAACATCCTCAGGTCCACCAACGGCATGCTGCGGCCCATCCTCTCCCCCGCGGCGGCGACACCCTCGCGGGCTGCGGTTCGGGTGACCGCGTCGGCGGGGCGACGCGGGAGTTCGGCCAGGACCGACTCGCCCTCCTCGCTCCCGGCTCGCACGAGGAAGCGGTGACCGTCGGTGTCGAGAACCTCCGTCAGCGCCAAGTCATAGCCGGGCCCAGCGGCCGGTCCAGTTCCCATGGACACGCAGAAGCAGGTGGCACCCGGTTCGGTGCACTCGACCGCCACCAGAAAGGCGCGCTCGCGGCGCCCTCTATAGGCCGCGTCGGTGTACTTCCCACCTGTCAGGATCCGGTCTTGGAGCGCGATGGCCCGCAGATCGCAGGGGCGTACGCCGAGGAATGCGTACGACATTGGCGACGGGCGGGCCTCTTTCATCACCAACTCGCCGTCGGCGCCGCGGTCCGCGGTCCACTGCCGCTCACGTGGCGGGTGCAGGAAATTCTTCCAGGACTGCGGGCCGGCGCTGTGTGCGAACGCGGCACCGTCCTCGCGGGCACGCAGCCGGTATACGCCGGCCTCCAGTTCGACCCCCCAGCCATAGGGAAGTTCCGCACCATCGCCAATCTCGGCCAGGACGATCGCTCCGTCGCTGACTGTCGGTCCCACGACTGTGCGGCCTCGCCCGGCCAAGACCCTGATCAGCGCGTCCAAACCGTCCTTGTCGATCACCGCAGCGGTACCGCCGTCATCCGCCATGCCGGCCTCCAGGTGCCGCCGATGATGCCGTCGCGGCCAGTATGGGCGTGGACCCGCTGTCGACCATGGCCCGACTCGCCCAAGTTGGGGCCGGATGGCCCTGTCTGTTCCCCGTACGGACCTCGGACGGAGCTGGTACGACTGGCGAGCCCGATCGACGGGAAGCGCCGAGTCCATGCAACGCGTCATGCGAATCGCCGTCATCGGCGTCGGGAACGAGTTCCGCCACGACGACGGTGTGGGTTGGGCCGTCGTGGCCCGGCTCGGGCAACGAGCCGAGGAATGGCCACTCCCGAGCGAAACCACTCTTTCTGTGTGCGACGGCGATCCGGGCCGACTGATCACGCTCTGCGAAGGCGCCGACTTCGCCATCGTGGTGGATGCCGCACACGCGCACCCCGGGCACCCGGGTCGGGTACATCGCTTGGAGCTGGAGAGTGAGCAACTGCCGCGGACGGGCGGCGCGACGAGTTCGCACGGGCTCGGACTGGGCGACGCCTTCGAACTCGCCCGTGAATTGGACCGCCTACCCGGGAAGCTGGTCGTCTTCGCCGTCGAGGGGGCCGACACCACTCTGGGGATCGGCCTGTCGGGCCCGGTCGCAGCCGTGGTGGACCGGCTCGCCGAACGGATCGCGGAAGAGATCATGCTGCATCCGAATCTTGCCGGCGATCCTGGGCGTGACGGTCACACCCGACGACGTCCTGGTCCTCACCGACGGCGAGCGCGGCGCCGGTCGAGCCCTGGCGCCGGCACATGACAAGCGAGCCCGCGCAAGCGAACTGAACAATGCCCGCGTCCTCGCCGCGGCTCGACCGTGACAGGGCTGCGGCAACGAGTGCGCGCGGAACCCTGTCATGCGGACGTTCGGTGCGACAGCGTTCCCGCGAAGATCGCGGCCTGGACACGGCGTTCAAAACCGAGCTCTTGTCCAGCAGGGTGGACACGTAGTTCTTGACGGTCTTCTCGGCGACGTGTGTGCGTTCGGCGATCTGTCGGTTGGTCAGACCCTCGGCGACCAAGTCGCTCCGGTGGTACGGAGGAGGCGTGCCCCGGCGACGGCTTCAGTGGTGATCCCGGCTGCCAAGGCGTGCCTCCGAGGTGACGGACGCGCTCGCCCGGTCGGGTCGACCCGATGATCATTCTCGGGGCGTCGACGCGGGCCGGACAGGGTCGGTGGTCCCGGGACGACCAGGGCCGAATGGGAATGCTGGGCTTCCCGGAATGGGATACCGGCATCCCAGACGGTCCGCTCGCGCGGGTTCCAGGGGTGGATCCAGGACGACGGCGACTTGGGATTCGCCGCTTCGAGGCGCGGGCGGAGTCACCAAGCGGCACGCGATGGCGTGGTGGAGTCCCACCAGTCGAAAAACGCGGGCCGGTTGCCCTCCGATGCCGGTCAGGACGAGCGTGGTCCGGGTTCGTCGACGAGTGCACCGCGTCGCGTCCGTCGAGGCGGTCAGGCCGCGTGACCAGGGGACTTCGGGGAGGTCTCCGAGGTGGCGGGCCGCTCGGGAAACCGGGCGCGGCCTTCGCCGCCCGCACGCGAGCGCGCCGCCGGCCCCGGGGGACGCGGATGCGGAGCGCGTCGCCTGCTCACCGTATTCGCCGCGGTCGCGCTCGAGGTAGACGTAGACCGGGATGCCGAGGAGGAGGGCGAACAGTCCGTAGTAGACGGTCTGGGAGCCGCTGCCCTGGATCGACCGATAGGAGAACGCCAGGCGGTTCCGGAAGCCGTCACGTCGCGGACGAAGCGGCCCCGGCTCGCCTGGCGAGCGTGCGTGAGCAGCCAGTAGAGCCGGGCGGCGGCGCCGATGGTCACCGAGCCTTCCGGGGGCGTAGGGCACGCCCCGGCGACGTACCTCTGCCGGACCGGGTCGAACGGCCCCTGCCCGCCGGGCAACGCGGCCCTGTCATACCGCCCGAATCGGCGAGACGCTCGTGGTGTCCGACCGAAGACGTCGTCGACGCCTCGGCGATTCGTCGCACATCAGCCAGGGGGTTCGCATGTTGCACCGGAAGATCGAGGACGTCATGACCCGCGAGGTCTTCGCCGTCGGTCCCGACGCCGAGTTCCAGGACATCGTCGCAGTACTGGACACCCACCGGATCAGCGCCGTGCCGGTCGTCGACGACGAGCGGCGAATCCTGGGCATCGTCTCGGAGGCCGACCTGCTGCGCGCCCAGGTGGAGCAGGCCCAGGACGCCCACCTCCTGCCCGGCCTGCGCCGGCTGACGAACCGCCACACCAAGGGCGAGGGACACACCGCGCGCGACCTGATGACCACTCCCGTGGTGAGCGTGGACCCCACGTCGAGCACGCTGCGCGGCGCGCGTCTGATGGACCGCCACCACGTCAAGCGCCTCCCCGTGACGGACGGCGACGGTCGCCTGGTGGGCATCGTCAGCCGCTGCGACCTGCTCCGTACCTTCCTGCGCCCGGACACCGAGATCCGCGCCGAGATCGAGCACGACGTGCTGCGCACCGCGCTGTGGCTCGAGCCCGGAACGATCGAGGTGGACGTGCGCGACGCCGTCGTATGCCTGTCCGGAAACGTCGACAACCGCAGTCTGATCGACATCGTGCTTCGCCTGTGCCGGGCCGTCGACGGCGTGGAAAACGTGACCCACACCCTCACCTTCGACTTCGACGACAGTCACGTCAGGCCCGGCCCGGCGCACTTCGCCCGCCGCACGCCCGGCCGCTGAGGAGGATCCCGTGTTCCACGCCACCGGCCGGATCGGCCGCATCCCCAAAGAACACCTGGACCGACTCTTGGCCTTCGGCCGGCCGGTCACGTTCGAATCGGGCTCCCGCCTGTTCGAGGAAGGCCACCCGGCCCGCAACTTCTGGCTCGTCGAAGGCGGCTCCGTCTGTCTGGACGTACACGTCCCCGGCCGCCACGCGGCAGCCGTGGAGACTCTGGGCAGCGGCGAACTCATCGGATGGAGTTGGCTGTTCCCGCCCTACCGGTGGCACCTGGGCGCGCAGGCCATCGGAACCGTCCGCGCCCTGGAATTCGACGCCGCGGCCGTCCGTGCCGAATGCGAACGCGACCCCGACTTCGGCCGCGCGATCACCCTCGCGTGCGCACAGGTGATCGCCGCCCGACTCCAGGCGAGCCGGCTTCGGTTGCTGGACCTGTACGGACCACACGCCTCGGCGGAGGACGACTCCTCGCGGAACTGACACCCGGCAGGCTCCGGTCGACGTGCTCTCGGCGTCCCCCGGGGCCTGCGGCGCGCTCGCGTGCGGGCGACGAAGGCCGCGCCCGGTCGCGGCCTGGGCCGGTTCGCGGGCCTGCCGCCGGGCTCCGTCTGCTGTCCGTCGCCGCCTTCGCGCGCTGCCCGATTCTCGTCGTCCGCGCGCGGCACACGAACGCTCCGAGGACTGCTCGTGCCCATCGACCGACCCGCCCCGACGCGCCGCGGCCGGAAACCGCGGGGTGCCGGCCACGCGGCGGTTTCCGGCGCGAAGCGGACGTGCTCAGTCGGGCGGCAGGACCAGCAGTGGCGCGTGCGCGTGATGCAGCAACGCGATCGGTACGTGCCCCAATCGAGGGCCGAAGTGGTGCGGCGACCGATGCCGCCCCAGGACCACCAGGCCCGCGTCCCTCGATGCCTCGACCAGTGCCGCGCCGGGCCCGGCGCGCACCACACGTTCCTCCACCGGTACCTGCGGGTGTCGTTCACGGATCGGCGACACCGCGGCCGCGAGCACGTGCCGCGCGAACTCCTGGGCCCGGTGATAGGGGGACTCCGCTCCCTGCGTCTCCAGGAGTGAGAACGGGATCTCCGGGAAGTCCCAGGCGTGCAGCGCGATCAGCCCCACCCGGCGCGATTCGGCCTCGGTACAGGCGCGTTCCACGGCAGGCCGGCTGTCCTCTCCGGCGACACCCACCAGCACCGGAAGATCGGCCGGCACCCGGCTGCGGACCACCAGGACGGGGCAGCTCGCCCGGCCGGCCAGGCCCAGGCTCACCGATCCCGCGAGCATCCCGGTGAACCCGCCCTGCCCCCGACTGCCCACGACCAGCAGATCGGCGCGCTTGGCCACCTCCATCAGGCCTGCCACGGGGGTGTCGTGCACAACCGAGCAGCGGATCCCGATCCCGGGTTGCCGGGCCCGCGCCGTCCTCACGGCGTCGCGGCGGATCCGTTCCACGCGGTCGCGCAACGCGACGCCGTACCCCGCGTGCCGCTCGTGTGCCGGCCACTCCCAGACGAAGACGATCTCCAGTTCCGCGTCCCGGCGGGCCGTCTCGTCGGCGGCCTCGATCAAGGCGTCGGTCGAGGCTGGTGACCCGTCGGTCGCCGCGACCACGAGCGGTGTCCGGTCCATGTCGCATCTCCATTCGCGAGGATCGGTGGAGCCTCATCCCCACCGTCCCGCTGCGACCGGGCATCCACCAGGGCCGACTGCCCCTGGTGGCCGAGCCGCCCGGCCCGCCGCGACGCCCGGGAGGAGGTCGCAGCGGCGCGGTACGGGTTCGGCCGAGGCCGGGCGTCCACGCACGTACCGTCGCCCGAGCCCCGAAGCGGCCCGCCGCCGCCTCGCGGGGGTGCCGGCGAGCGCGCCGTCCGCGGTGATCCTGGCGATGATGACCTCGGACGCAGCCATTCCTCTCCCGATGCGGCGTTCGCGCGGTATCTGTCACGCTCACGCAGGTCGTCGTGCGCGGTCACACCGCCGCTCAGTGGGCCCGCAGTCCGTGTGCTCGGAACTGCGCACTGACGCGAGCGACGAGCTCGGCCGTGGGCGACGGTGTGTCCCGCAGCGGGAAGACGATGCCGAGGTTGTCGTACTTGGCGGCACCGAGTTTGTGGAAGGGCAGCACGTCGACGCGTTCGACGTTGCCCAGCCCGGCGGCGAACGCCGCCAACTCGTCGATCATCGCTGCGTCCTCGGTCACGTTCGGAACCAGGACGAAGCGCAGCCACACCGGGATCTCTGCCGCGGCGAGCCGGCGGGCGAACGCGAGGGTGGGCGCGAGCTCGCGGCCGGTGAGATCGCGGTAGGCATCCGGGTCGAAGGACTTGATGTCGAGCAGGACCAGGTCGGTCACCGACAACAGTCGATCGCCGGCCCGGGCGCCGAGGAAGCCGGAGGTGTCCAGTGCCGTGTGCAGGCCCAGTTCGCGGCAGCGGCCCAGCACCGTTTCGACGAAGGGCGCCTGGAGCAGGGGTTCGCCTCCGGTGATCGTCACGCCTCCGCCGGCCGCGAGGAGGAAGTCGCGGCAGGCGGTGATCTTGTCCATCACCTCGTCGGCGCTCGTCCGCTGGCCGTCGCGCAGGTGCCAGGTGTCGGGGTTGGAGCAGTACAGGCAGCGCAGCGGGCAGCCGTTCAGGAAGAGCACGAAGCGGGTTCCGGGACCGTCCACGCCCGTGGACATGTCCCACGAGTGCACCCGCCCGATCTCGCCGTCGCCGTGCGCGCGGCTGTGCCGCGCAAGGGGTCGGGGTGACCGCATCGTGCTCACCGGGTTTCGTGGAAGGTGCGGCTGATCACGTCGAGTTGCTGTTCGCGGGTGAGGCGGACGAAGCGCACCGCGTAGCCGGAGACACGGATGGTCAGGTCCGGGTAGCGGTCCGGGTGCTCCATGGCGTCCGCCAGTGTGGCCCGATCGAGCACGTTGACGTTCATGTGGAAGCCGCCGGACGCGATGTAGCCATCGAGGAGGCCGACCAGGTTGTCGGCGCGTTCGCTCGGGTCGTGACCGAGTCCTTCCGGGGTCACCGTCGAGGTCAACGAGATGCCGTCGCGGGCCAGGTCGTAGGGGAGTTTGGCGACCGACAGGGCGGAGGCGGCCATGCCGTGCCGGTCGCGGCCGTTCATCGGGTTGGCGCCGGGGGCGAACGGCGTGCCGGCGCGGCGGCCGTCGGGGGTGTTGCCGGTGTGTTTGCCGTAGACCACGTTGGAGGTGATGGTCAGCACCGACAGCGTGTGTTCGGCGTCGCGGTAGGTGGGGTGCCGGCGCAGTTTGGCCAGGAACGAACGCACCAGGTCGACGGCGATCGCATCGGCTCGGTCGTCGTTGTTGCCGAACGCGGGGTACTCGCCCAGGACGCGGTAGTCGACCGCCAGTTGCGTGTCGGGGTCGCGGATCACCTCGACGCCCGCGTGCCGGACAGCCGAGAGACTGTCGGTGACCACGGAGAGTCCGGCGATGCCGCAGGCCATGGTGCGGTGCACGGGGTGATCGTGCAGCGCCATCTCCAGACGCTCGTAGGCGTACTTGTCGTGCATGTGGTGGATGATGTTGAGCGCGTTCACGTAGGTGCCCGCCAACCAGTCCAGGACGTTGTCGAACGCCGCGTCCAGTTCCGCCGCGTCGAGCCGATCCCCGGTCAGTGGAAGGGCTTTCGGGCCCACCTGTTCGCCGCTGACCTCGTCCCGGCCGCCGTTGATCGCGTACAGCAGGGCCTTGGCGAGGTTGACCCGGGCGCCGAAGAACTGCATGTCCTTGCCGACGGCCATCGCCGAGACGCAGCACGCGATCGCGGTGTCGTCACCGGTGCGCGGGCGCATCAGGTCGTCGGACTCGTACTGGATCGAGCTGGTGTCGATCGAGACTTGGGCGCAGTACCGCTTGAAGCCAGGCGGCAGTCGGGGCGACCACAGCACGGTCAGGTTCGGTTCCGGAGCGGGTCCGAGGTTGTACAGGGTGCGCAGGTAGCGGAAGGAGGTGCGGGTGACCAGCGGCCGCCCGTCGGTGCCGACGCCGCCAAGGGCTTCGGTGACCCAGGTCGGGTCGCCGGAGAACAGCGCGTCGTACTCGGGGGTGCGCAGGAAGCGGATGATCCGCAGCTTGATCACGAAGTCGTCGATCAACTCCTGCGCGCGGCTCTCGTCGATCCGGCCCTCGCGCAGATCCCGCTCCAGGTAGACGTCCAGGAACGTGGAGGTGCGCCCGAGCGACATCGCGGCGCCGTTCTGTTCCTTGGTCGCGGCCAGATAGGCCAGGTACAGCCACTGCACGGCCTCGTGCGCGGTGGCCGCCGGCCGCCCGACGTCGCAGCCGTAGGTCGCGGCCATCACCTTGAGTTCACCCAAGGCCCTCGTCTGCTCTGCCAGTTCCTCACGGTCGCGGATCACCTCGACGGTGGCGGGCAGACCATCCAGGGCGCCGCGGTCGGCGTGCCTGGCCTGGATCAGGCGGTCCACGCCGTACAGGGCCACGCGGCGGTAGTCGCCGATGATGCGGCCGCGGCCGTAGGCGTCCGGGAGCCCGGTGATCAGTCCGGCCCGGCGGGCCCGCAGGATCTCGGGGGTGTAGGCGTCGAAGACCGCGTCGTTGTGGGTCTTGCGGTAGGTGCCGAACACCGCGCGTACGAACGGGTCCATCTCGTGGCCGTATGCGCGCAGGCCGGCCTCGACCATGCGCAGCCCGCCGCCCGGCATGATCGCCCGCTTGAGCGGGGCGTCGGTCTGCAGGCCGACGATCAGCTCCCGGTCGCGGTCGATCCAGCCGGGGGCGTGCGAGGTGATCGTGGAGGGCGTCGCGGTGTCCACGTCCAGCACGCCCATGCGGCGCTCCTCGGGGAACAGCGCGGAGACCTTGGTCCACACCGCGCGGGTGCGCTCCGTGGCCGCGCACAGGAAGCCCGCCTCGCCGGTGTACGGCGTGTAGTTGGTCTGGATGAAGTCGCGGACGTCGATGGTGTCGTTCCACGTCCCGGGGCAAAAGTCCCGCCAGGGCGTGTGGTCGGCCTGTGGATCGGACGCGACGTCGATGGTGGTCATGATGGCCCTTCGGTTGGCTCGATCGGCCGGGTCTGCTCACCTCCCACGCTGGTCGCGGGCCGCCGGGCCGAACAGGGTCCAACGGCCCGTGAGAGAGAGCCGGTCGGGCCCGTAGTCGACCAACAACACGAACGGCTCCGGAGTCATCGCGGGCGCTACCCGGCCCACTTCGTGCAGGAGCAGTCGGGCGCGGCACTCCTCCTCGATGGACAGCGCCCAGGCGGACTTCGTGATCAGGCCGTTCGGGGCTGACGACTTGGTGGTCAATACCCGCCAAAGTTGTCAACAGGGGAATGCAGTCCTCCAGCTGGAGGAAGTCGGTCCCTGGACGGACCAGTTCCGGCGCTGGCAGACGGTGTACAGCTGACCTGGATCCGCTCCGGGCGTCCCCGCACCGCCTGCGGTCAGGCGGTGCGGGGTTCGCGGTCCGCGTTCCGCGTCGCAGCCGACCTCGGTGACGGGGGCCCACGCCGCGTTACAGACCCGGCCGCCCCGAGCGGACACTCACGCTCGTCGTCGCGCAGCGGATCATCCGCCGGGCCGCCCACGGTCCGAACCTGGGCAGTGCTCCCGGAACACTCGGGGGGCCGGCTCTTCCGCCCCGGGGTGGTCCGGTCCCGCCCGCGTCCACGCACGTGCCGGACAGATCGCGGACGACGGATGGTCCTGCCACGTGCGCTCCAACCCCGGTTGTCGCCGCCGGCGCACTCCCGGGCCTCCAGGCGCACGGCGCGTCGGGGCGGTGCCGGGATCATGCCGGGATCAAAGGGCGCACCTGCCGGGGAGTGGGTTGCGCAGTGACCGATCCGCCTGCGGGCCCGTCGTCGGGCGTCAGCGCACAAGTCGCGCCAGCCGCGCGCCTACCCGGTCGCGCCGGTGTTCGTCGGCGTGGTCAACGCCGCAGGCCCGGTGAGAAACGGGGTGGCTGCCAGGCGGGATCGACGACCGGAGAAGTCGCGGGGCTTCGTACAGTCGGACGCGAAGACGCCCTGCTTCGTGCCATGCCGGGCAGTCGGCGGCGTGTACACGTGTCGACGTCACGCGACGGCGGGCGAATCCGACGGCTCCCTCCCGGTGTGCACGCGTCGATGTGCGGTTCCCGAAACGCCGCTTCACGCGCCCGCACTACCCGGGCCGAACGGCCCTGCGCCCCGGGTAGCGCGGCCCTGACGCGCCTGCGACGGCGGTGGCACGCTGGGGATGTCCGCCCGGGAGGTGACACCGTGAACGTCCTCGTCACATACGTAAGCGCGCACGGCGGCACCCGGGAGAGCGCCCACCGGATCGGTGAACGCCTGCGCATGCGCGGTCTGCACGCCCAAATCGGCCCGTTGCGCGAGGGCGAGGACCTGTCGCGATTCGACACCTGCGTTCTCGACAGCGCGATCCACGGCGGGTCCTGGCTGCCGACCGCCGCCGCGTTCGCCGACGAACAGCGCGTCGACCTCGCGGACCGCCCGGTCCGGTTGTTCGACGTGGGCCTCGCCCGTGCACTCGCCGGCGGCTTCGAAAGTCACGCCCCCACACCCGAAGGCGATGCGAAGATCTCCGCCATCGCGAAGGTACCCGGCCACCACCGATTCGCGGGAGCCATCGCCCGTGATGATCTCTCCTTCTTCGGTCGTCTGTTCTTCCGACTGGCGCGGAGTCGCTACGGCGACTTCCGGAACCGGTCCGAGATCGAGACGTGGGCCGACACGATCGCCGGCGAACTCGCCGCCGGCGCACCGACTTCGGGAGGCACGACATGACGCACAGCAGGGTCGGAGACGTGATGACGCATGACGTCGCCACCGTCGGATCCGACGCCCGGTTCCGTGACATCGCGGGTGTTCTGGAGATCTGGCAGGTCAGCGCGCTGCCGGTGGTCGACGACGGCCACCGGGTGCTCGGCATTGTCTCGGAGGCCGATCTGCTGCACGCGCGGGTGGCGAACGCCGAGGCGCGGTGGGCCGGGTCGGGTCCGTATCGGGTGCCCGACACGATGCCGCCCGACGAGGAGGCCACCGCCCGCGGCTTGATGACGTCCCCCGTGATCACCGTGGCTCCGACGGCCGGCACCGTGTGGGCGGCTCGGCTGATGGACCGTCATCACGTCAAGCGCCTGCCGGTGGTGGACCACTCCGGGCGGCTGGTGGGCATCGTCAGTCGTTGTGACCTGCTCGGCGTCCTCCTGCGGTCGGACGCGGAGATTCGCGCGGAGATCGAGCACGACGTCCTGGGCGAGGCTTTGTGCCTGGAGCCCGGGACGATCACGGTCGAGGTCCGCGACGGCGTCGTACACCTTGCCGGCGAGGTCGACCATCCCACCCACGTCGACATCATGGTGCGGCTGTGCGCCGCCGTCGACGGCGTCGAGGAGGTCGCCCACGCTCTTCTCACTCACCCCCGCGCCCCCCAGGACGCCGCATCCGCCCGGGCGAGCCGGGACACCACGGAAGAACGAGAGGAGCATGCGCACTGAACCGTCGGTGTCCCCCGGGCCGACGATCAGCCCGGGGGACACCGGTGTACGTCGGGTCGACCAGACCCGTCATGCCCTCAGGTCTGGTGCCGATCAGTGCCCTGGTGCAGTTCGGTCGCGTAGACGGCGGCCTGGACACGACGCTCCAGGCCGAGCTTGTTCAGCACCGCGGATACGTAGTTCTTGACGGTCTTCTCCGCCAGGCCCAGGCTTTCGGCGATCTCGCGGTTCGTCTGGCCCTGCGCGATGTGCTCCAGCACCTGCTGCTCGCGTTCGCTGAGTCCGGGCGGACCCGGCTCGGCCGCCGGCCCCTTGCGTACGCGTTCCAGAACGCGGGTGGTCACCGCGGGGTCGAGCAGGGATTGGCCGGCGGCCACCGCACGCACGGCCGCGATCAGGTCCTGTCCGCGGACCTGCTTGAGCACGTAGCCGGCCGCGCCCGCCATGATCGCCGCGAACAGCGCGTCCTCGTCGTCGTAGGAGGTCAGGATCAGCGCGTTGATCTCGGGAAAGCGGGAACGCACCTCGCGGCACACGTCGATACCGCTGCCGTCGGGAAGTCGCCCGTCCAGGATCGCGACGTCCGGGCGCAGCGCCGGGATGCGCCGCGTGGCCTCGGCGGCGGAACCCGACTCGCCCACGATCTCGATGTCGGGTTCGCCGCCGAGCAGGTCGGCGAGGCCCCTGCGGACCACCTCGTGGTCGTCGAGCAGGAACACGCGGATGGGCGATGTCGACACGGCCCTCCTCCGAAGTCGGTCGTACCTTCATTCTCGAACGTCGGAGACGCCCGCGCCTGTCACCGTATCGGGCGGTGCAGCCCCAGGAGAACGGTCAACAGATCGCGGTCGGTCAGGACCCCGAGCGCGCTGCCGTCGACGTCGACCACCAGGAGGGCGTCGCGGCGGTGCCTGAGCAACTCCTCCCCGGCCGTGACCACGTCGGTGTCGGGGGCGACGAACGTCGTCTCGGTCCCGACGAGGGCGTGTCCGGCGGTGTGCCGTTTGAGGCCCAGCGGGTCCAGGGCCCACACGGCGGCGAGGTCGCGGTCGCTGATGAGCCCCAGCGCCCGCTCGCCGTCGACGACGCCGACGTGGTGCATGTGGGTGGCGATCATCTTGTCCATCACCGCCCACAGGGTGTCCCCGGTGGTCACCGAGACGACCGGGCCGTGCATCACCTCGCGCACGGTCGGGATCCGAGCGCTGGTCTGCTCGACGGTCTGCGTGGTGTCGGTCATGGCGTTGCTCCTGTCGTGTGTGTCGCAAGCGGTATCGGGTGGCGATCCTCCTCGACGGGCACGGAACCGACGGTGACCACCGGGCACGGGGCGCCGCGCAGGCATCCTCGGGTGACCGGGCCGAGCGGACGCGAATCCGCGTGGCGCGGACGACCGCCCAGGACCAGCAGTTCGGCCTCACCCGCCGCACCGAGCAAAGCCGGCACGACCGGCCCCTCGATCGGCCGCCGAACGACCCTGACGTCGGGCCTGACGTGGTGCGCGACCTGCTCGGCCGCGTCCAGCAACTCGCGAACCCGCCCACGCTCCACGGCGGGATCGACGAGGGTGTGCATCGGCGCGTAGAACGCGCGGTGCGCGAGAGCCGGCTCCCAGGCGTACACCAGGTGCAGTGCGGCCCCGCGCAGGGCCGCCTCGCGGGCGGCCCAGCGCACGGACCTGCGGTTGATCGAGGGATCGAGGTCGATCCCGACCACGACGTGCGCAGGGGCGGCCCGCGGCGGGCGCGTGTCCATCGTTTCCTCCTCGGTGAGAGGTACGCCCTCACCCTGCTCTCCCCCGCCGGATCCGCACAGAGTCTCCCGGCCCTGTCGGGAGCCTTTCCTCAGGGCCGTTGGGCCCGCGAGGGCCCGTCGGCAACCGGAATCCCGATGGTGTCCATCCGGCGAAGACAAGACGCGCGGGGCGTGCTTTGACACGATGGCCGGAGAAGGGTTTCGACAAATATCGACGACCGTGGGAGTGGTTGTGGCGTCGGACGAGCGACCGGCACTGCCGCGGTTGCGCCTGGACGAGCTGCTGGACGAGCTCCAGGCGCACGTGGAGGTGGTCCGCGCGACCCGGGATCGGGTGAACGGGCTGCTGGAGGCCGTCCTG
>NZ_JBVHLU010000040.1:8785-86081 GCF_055558835.1 Embleya sp. NPDC025285 | reverse complement strand
CGTCAGCCACGACCGTTCATGATCGCGGCTCCGGTGACCCTCCGTGGCTCTGGCACGGAAATTGATCCAGAACCTCAATTCAACCGTTGCCGACAGCGATCGGGGTAGCGGGCCGACACGTCCGGGTCGCGGCGGGGTCTTCGTGCGCGTGCCGCCCCTCACACGCGCGAGCGGGTGGCCGCCCCGACCCGGTCTCCGAACGCGGCCGGAACATGGTGAAGGAGCCCGGCTGCGAGAGCGAATCGGGGTCCTGGTGTCGCCGGACGCCGAGGCACAGCCCGCACGGCCACCACGAAGGAGGTGTCTTCAGCAAGCTCGGCTGCCGCCCAAAGGCCCTCGCACGGACGCCTGGTCAAAGAAATCCGGCGCACGCCCGGGTGAGGTGCGTGGTGCGGGCGCCCCCGTCCACTCGTGAGCGGATCACGATGATTCACGCCTCTGTCGGCCCAATCGCCCTGGGCCTCGACGACGAAGCCCAGGAGGTTACCTGCGCGGTGCGTGACACGATCGCGTGATGTTCACCGAGGGGATCGCACGCGAACTTGTGACGGCGGAGATCGCGCAGCCGGCACGTCGCCGGTTGTGCCGAGTGCCCACAGCCGCACCGAATGTGCGCCGACCAGGGATCGCGTGGCCGGAGCGTCGGTTCGCCACGGTCGGAGCGGGCACCGTGCGCCCGGTGAGGTCTGTGTGGTCACGACGTGGGCGGCTCTTCAGTGGGGGTGGGGTCCTCGGCCGATCGGGGGCGGCCGGGGGCGGGACGGGGGTGCACGGGAACGCCGCGCAGCCATAGGCGGACGCCCTGGTAGCGGATGTGGAGGCTGACGGCCCAGGTGGCGAAGGGGTGGGTGAGCGCGGCACGCAGCAGGGCGGCGGAGCCGGCGGGGCGGCCGGTGCCGTGGACGGTGGCGGTGAAAGCCCGGCCTCCGGCGCGTTCCAGGTGGACGGTGAGGTGGAGATACTCGCCCGGCTCCGGCAGGGTCATCCGGTAGTGGCCGTCGACCGGGAAGAACGGCGAGACGTGGAACTCCTTGGGGGTCCGGGTCCTGCCTGCGGGATCCGGGCGCAGCAGGTAGCGGTGCCGGTCGCCGTAGGTGTTGTGCACCTCGGCGACCGTGCACAGTGGGCGGCCCGCGTCGTCGCGACACCAGTACACGGTCAGCGGGTTGAAGACGTACCCCAGGGAACGGGCCTGGGTGAGCATCAGCACCCGGCCGTTGCCGAGCCGGACGCCTCGCGCGGCGAGGTAACGGTCCAGGTCCTGTCGGATCGTCAGCTCGGGGTGGGCGGCGTCCGCGGCGTGGTCGCTCGGGCGGAATCGGGCCAGGGGCCGTAGTGGCCAGGGCACGGCGGGAAGCCGGTCGGGGTCGACCAGCCACAGGTATCCGCGGTGGTGGAAGGCGTGTCTGCGGGGCGTGGTGCGCACATGCGTGGTGCGGGTGTCGTAGAGGACGGCCCCCCAGCGTCCGGGCAGGGTGTTCACGACGCCCTCACTCCCAGCAGGGCCCCGGCCGCCTCGACGCCGGAGCGGCAGCCGTCCTCGTGGAAGCCCCAGCCGTGGTAGGCGCCGGCGAACGCGGTGTGCCCGGTGGTCAGTTCGGGCAGGCGGCGCTGGGCATCGAGGGTGCTCGCGGTGTAGATCGGGTGCTCGTACAGGGTTCGGGAGAGCACCAAGTGCTCGGGGATCGGGTGCCGTGGGTCCTCGTTGAGGGTGACCAGGTAGTCGGTACTGGTGTCCAGGCGCAGCAGGCGGTTGAGGTGATAGGTGAGTTGCACCCGGTCGGAGGGTGCGGTGCAGTGGGGCATGCGGTAGTTCCAGGAGCTGCGGGCCGGCCGCGCGTCGGGCAGGAGCGAGGGGTCACGGTGCAGCACGGTGGGGTTGTGCGAGTAGGCGAAGGCGCCGAGGATTTCGCGCTCGTTCGGGGTGGGATCGGCGAGCAGGCGTAGTGCCTGGTCGGCGTGGGTGGCGACCACGACGGCGTCGGCCCGGGTGCGGTGTCCGTCGTCGGTGATCACGGTGACAGCGTCGTTGTGGCGGTGTACCGCCCGGACGGGGGTGGAGCGGTGCACGGCAGTGAGGCGTTCGGCGATTTTGTCGACGTAGGTGCGGGAGCCGCCGACGACGGTGCGCCAGGTCGGTGAGCCCGTCACGCCGAGCATGCCGTGGTTGGCGAGGAACACGAACAGGTAACGCGCCGGGTAGTCGCCGGCCAGATCGGGGGCGCAGGACCACACGGCCGAGACCATCGGGGTGACGAAGTGGTTCACGAAGTAGGGCGAGAACCGCTCGGCCGTGAGGAATTCGCGCAGGGTGGGGTCGCCTGCCGAGGGGTCGGCGAGCAGCCGGCGGGCGAGCCGGTGGAAGCGCGGCACCTGGGCGAGCAGGTGCAGGTAGCGGATGCGCAGCGCGGCACCGGGCCGGGCGAGCAGACCGGCGGGGCCGCGCGCGCCCGCGTACTGAAGACCGCACCCGTCGCAGTGCACGGACATGCTCATGTCGCTGTCCTGGGTGCGGACTCCCAACTCCGCGAAGAGTCTGGTCAGGTGGGGGTAGGTCCGCTCGTTGTGGACCAGGAACCCGGTGTCCAGGGCCGGCTCCCGCCCGTCCGGTTCGATGGTCGTCTGCGTGTGGGCGTGGCCGCCCAGGCGGCCGTCCGCCTCGAACAGTTCGACCTGGATCCCCGCCCGGGACAGCCGATACGCGGCGGTGAGCCCGGCGACGCCGGAACCCACCACCGCTACCCGGCGCATAGGCGCGCCGGTGCGGGCGGGTGGGGTGTTCTGGGTGGTGGAGACGGTGTCGGACATCGATGCGTGTGCTCCTCGTCCGGGACCGCGACACGGTCCCCTTTGTCTTGTCGCCCGTACCGGTTCTCGGGGCGCGTACGCGGATGGATCGACCGGCTTGCCCGCCGCGCGGATCGGAGGTGGTATCGGCCGCCCCGGTCGATTGCGATGCGGCCGATGCGTCCCCGATCCCGAGACCGACGGAAGGCTTCGAGAGCGTGGATGCCTTCGACCGGGTGGGGGAACTCAGTTCACAACGGCCCGCTCCAGACGGTCGACGGCGCTCAGTCCCCCGACGGCTGGGCCTATCGGGCACACGACCATCGAGGCGATCCCGATGCGAGGGCTGCATGCGCGCCGGCTTCCTTGCCACTCGGCGGGGTTCGCCGGCGGGACGCCGATACCGGTCGACGCCTTGCCCTCCGGGGCCTCGGCGGGAGGGCACCCGTGCCCGACTACGAGGCGGCTCGGCTTCATGGTGCCCTTCCGCGTCGGCAACATTTCGGGTCCCTGCGCCACACGCGTCTCCGCGGTGTCGGCGGCAAGCGCATCGACCAACCGCCTCGACTCGCCCACGACGGAGGTCCGCGCTGCCCGGACGCCTCGTGGCGCCTGTTCCGATATTCGCAACCTCTCACTTAAAGCACCAAACGCAACGTTTATGCATCGTATGGGAGCAAGGTGCCGGCGTACGCACGGCGGCCCGCCCCTGCGGGGAGCACATGCACCGGGTCGGCTGCGGGGGCCGGAGAGTGACCGGGTGGGCCGCCCGAAGCGCTTGGAGTCGGTGGGGAGGGGTGCTGGGGCATCCGTTTGCTCCTGCGTTGCAGGCAGACGCCGCTCATTCCGAGCGCAACCCCAGTCATGGCCGTATGCCGCGATCGGGCCGCGCCCATGGCCTCGTCCCGTTCGGCGGGTTCACGCGCCGTCCCCGCGAGAACAGGAGCGGCCCCGCCCGCCCAGGATCCGCATGCGCACCGACCGAGCACGAAGCGGTGAGCCGGCGCTGCGGCAGGGTATTCCGAACCCCACAGTCGACGCCGGCGAGGGGTCCCGCTGTGAGCGTCGTCGACCCGACTCGCAGAACGGGGCGAACCCATGAAACCGCGGAAGGAACTGCCGGCCGACCACCGTCGGGCAGCCGACCGCCCCACCGCGGCGGCCGTGTCGGGCGCCGGCACCCAACCGATCGTGCTGCCCGGAGGCGCGGCATGAGCGGGCCACGTCCCCACTGGATCTTCGGCGGCCGGCCTCCTGCGCATGCGCCGAAGAAGATCTTCCGTCCACCGGCGCGTGAACGTCCGACACGACGACGATCTACCAGATCAGGACCACCTTGACGACGAAGCTACGATCGCGGGTCAAGCGTCCCGACCTGGTGAACCGGGTGGGGACTCGGGGTTGTCCGCCGCAGGTGGTGGGCTGGGCTGCTCGGAGTCGGCCCGTTGTTCGTCGGTCTGTTCGACAACGCCTGTCGGGGCGGGCCTTCTGAGGCTGAGCACCACGGAACCTGTCAGGACGACGACGATGATTGCGAGGCTGATCGGTGAGGGGACTTCCGGGATGCCGGGGCTGATCATCTTGTGGGACGCCTGAAGGATGAGCTTGACGCCGATGAAGGCGAGGATGATCGCCAAGCCCGTGCCCAGGTAATGGAAGCGGTCCAGGAGGCCGGCGAGCATGAAGTAGAGGGCCCTCAGGCCGAGGATGGCGAACGCGTTGCTGGTGTAGACGACGAAGGCGTCGTCGCTGACCGCAAGGACGGCCGGGACACTGTCGACAGCGAAGATCAGGTCGGCGGCCTCGATGGCCACGACCACCGCGAGCAGTGGAGTCGCCACCCTCTTGCCGGCTTCCCTGACGAAGAACTTCGCCCCGGCGTACTCGTCTCGGACCGGGACGACCTTGCGGAGCATCCGCACGGCGAAGCTCTTGCCCGGGTCGAAGCTCTCATCCTCGCCCTTGAGGAGTTTGTAGGTGCTGTAGAAGAGCACCGCCGCGAAGGCGAACAGCACCGCGGTGAAACGGCTGACCACGGCCACGCCCAGGGCGAGGAAGATCCCGCGGAAGACGAGTGCGCCGATGACGCCGAAGAACAGCACGCGGTGCTGGTGGGCGCGGGGCACCTTGAAGTACGCGAAGATCACGGCGAAGACGAACAGGTTGTCGACCGACAGGCTCTTCTCCAGCAGCCAGGCTGTCGTGTACTCGGTGCCGGCGGTGGTGCCGAGGACGAGGAAGACGACCACGCCGAAGATCAGGGCGAGACTCACCCACAGGCCGCTCCAGGCAGCTGCCTCCTTGAAGCGGATGACGTGCGCGGTGCGGTGGGAGAGCAGGTCCACCACCAGCGATACGACCACCGTCGCGGCGAACGCCACCCACAGCCAGAGCGGGACCTCAAGCACGCCGACCACCTCACTATGGCCCGCGCGAAATACGCCGGCCCCTACACGGGAGTGTCCGGCATTGCGCCCCCCGGAGCATGTGGGCGGGCGAAGTCGGCCGGAGGCATGATGTGAGCAAAGGCGGTGGTTTTTCACAAGACGCGTGATGGCGCGAAGTCACCCACCACCTCTGCCAAGCTGGGGACTCCGCTCCCTCGGCTTTGTCTGCACCCCCAAGTACCACTACGCCGCAGGTGTCCATTTTTGACCGCGGCACGCGTCTACGAAGGCACGGTCCGGATCCGCCACCTTGACGTCGGAACCGACGCCAACGCCTCACCGGTGGGCCGCGACGGCCTGGTACGTCGACTTCACAGCGACGCTACAGGAGGGTCAGCCGAGCTACGGCCGGAAGGGATGGCAGGACGATCTTGTCCGTCCCGCAGTACCGGGCACAATGCTGCGGCCCAGAGTCGGCCCGAAAGCAACGCCGGCATGAACCCACACCGCCGCGACCGCCTTGCCGGATCCCGACGCGACCGCGACCGCCGCAGCCGGAACGGTGCGCTCGCCGACCTGCCGATCGTCGACGACCCGGGCGGTGTCTCGGCGACCGACGCGCGGGCGATGTCGAAGGTCCTGTTCGACCGGCTGCGGGTGTTGGAGGAGGGCACGCACGAGTACCAGTGCGTGCGCAACACCCTGGTCGAACTCAACACGCGTGCCCGGGACCTCGACGTGCCCGGCGAACGAGGACTCGTTCGCCATCAAAAGGGGGGTGGTCCCCGGTTTCGAGCGCGAGCGGGTTGTGAGCACGATTCCGAGGCCGGGACCGATTTCCCGTCTCGGTTGATCTTGCCTGGCTGCAATGCCTGGCCTGCTCGGGTGCAATCCGTGATGAGACCGTTCGGCGACCCGATCGCAGTCGACGTTGTCGGGTGGGATTATGTCGCCGCAGTTGTCTCATGTGACGTTGTCGGCGGGCGGAATTTTCGCGGCCTGACCGGCTGGGGAGTGTACTGCCGCGCACGAAGGCCGGGAGCCCCGTTGCGGGGCCATGAAGACGGTAACGGGGCTCCAGTTGCCACTGATCGGTGATGTCGAGCCACCGCTCGACGACGGCTGCGCGCACTTCTCGTTTTCGCGGTTGTAGCGCAGGTCGAACGAGGAGACCCGGCCGCCGTCCGACACTACGGTGCCGAACTCGCTGTCGCCGTCGGGAAAAAGGTAGACGAGAACCGTATCGGCCGGGCTGAGTCCGCGCTCGTTCAGCAGTTCCCGCAGACGTACCCACAAGCCGTACCGGCTCGTCCGCATCAACTGGGTGCAGTTCACGTTGATCGTGCTCGGTGAACGTTTTCGGCCGGCTGCGCTGCCCGGCAGGCAACTTGCCAACGCCCGCCGGCGCTCACGCGCTTCGGACACCATCGGCGCTTCGGGGCGTGCCCGCTCGATGGGGATGAACGGCGCGTGGTCGGACGCCGCGACGCTCGGATGACCGCGTGCGGTGTGACCGGCTGCGGCGCGACGGCTCTTGTGGGAGCAGGGCAAGGGGCCTACGAGGCATGGGCCTTTCGGATCGAGATCATGCCCTCATCCTGCCACCCGGCTCCCCCGAAACGAGGCGGCCGGCAACAACGTTCGAGACCAGAGCAGTTGCGTGGGCGTGCCGTCGTCGATCGCGGTGATGGTGGCTTGGCGTACGAGGCGGGTGAGGCTTCCGATCCGTCCGGCGGTGCGCCGGTGGAGGTGGGAGGCGAGGCGGGGGAGTGTCCCGGGTCGGTGTGTGTTCAGGTCGAGGGCGGTTTGCACTCCGGTGATCAACTCCTTGAACGGTTCGCGTTTCCCCAACCGTGCGGGGAACGCCCCACAGTCGATCAGCGAGGCCCGTCCGGCGAGTTGTGCCCCGCGTAGCCCGCCGAACAGCGGTGTGGCGGTCACGTCGATGCTCGCGTACACGAGCGTCGTCCCGATGCGTTCGGTGAGGTCCTTCAGCAAATCGGCGGTCTCCGCGCCGGTGGTGGTGCGCGGGTTGAGGCGGTGGATTTCGTCGATCGCGACCAGCCTCACTCCCGCCTCGCGGTAGGTGTGGCACACCGCGTCGACGATCCGCGCCTGGGTCATCCTCGCGGTCCGTGTGCACACCCGGCTGAACCTGGGCAACACGCGGGCACTGCTCGACCCGGCCCACAACCGCGAGTGGGACGACGTCGACGGCGCCGAACGCCCGTCGCCACGGCCCTCAGGATCTTGCGCGTTGCCCGGTGAGGTCGAGGACGAGCTCTGCGGCGGGTCGCCGGATGTCGACTGGTCGGTCGAAGTCCAACCAGTCCAGGGTGACGCCGTCGCCCTTCGCGTCGGTTGCCTCGACCCGAATCGGCAACGGCGGTCCCTCGGTCGGGAAGTACAGCGTGGCCGTGCCGAGGGATTCGTCCGGCTGCGTGAGCACGATCATTCGGCGACCGTTCACGACGGCATCGGGTCTGCGAACACTCTCCTCCATGGCGTCGCCCAACTTGCGTACGTCCGCCAGGTCGACCAGTTCCACCGGCCGTTTGCGGAGCGGGCTGCCCGCGGGCACCACCACGTACTTGTCCGCGAACTGCGCGGCACGTCCGGAATCGACCAGCCGAGCCTCACTGTTCCAATAGTTCGCGTTGCCCTTGAAGTACATGTCCGAGTCGACGGTGAGCACCTCCACCGACACCCCGACCGCTTCTTCCGTCAACACGAGCGTGGAATTCCCGCTCGCGAAGTCGCCACGCAACTCCACATGAAGAATCCGGCCACGCATGCGGATTTCGGCCCGGGCGTGCGTCCCCCGCGTACTCGTCGTGGCCAGGCGGATCCGGGTGAACAGCACACGATCACTCACCGTCGAATTGTCACCGGACGCCGATTTCGAGCTCTCGGCATGCGAACGCCCGGACGAATCGGGTGTTTCGGCACACCCGCCGAGAAATACCATCGCCAGCGCCACCACGGCGGACGCGCATCGCACCGACGCGATTCGTACTCGTCTCGACAAGAGAATCCCCCTTCCGCTCCCACGATCCCGGCCCCCACCGATCACGTCTCGCGTACATGATCGCGGGCCCGGCACACAGGAGTTCGGCGGGGTCCGCATCACCGACAGGATGGCGATCGCCGCTGACAGGCAGGGAGTGAAGATCATCCGGCACTGGCACGACGAGCCCTTCGACACGGTCGACCAGTAACGAGCCGAGCGTCGCCACCACGCCCGCGACAGGTCGGGGTCGACGACCGGTCGGCCGCCGGGTTTCACCGGGGTCTCGGGGACAAGCGCGGTCTCGTCGACATGCCACATGGCGTTGGCGTCGGCCTCGCGCCATGACATGCCCGCGAACCACTCCGGCTTCGCGATCCCCGTCAACACGGCCGCGCTCTCGACGCCGTTCCAGCCCTGACCGTCGATGCGCTTTAGGGGACGGCGCTCGATCCGCACCCACGTCCCCCGATCCGTGGCGGCCCCCACCGACCGCCGCTTGCGCACAACCGAACCCCGGTCCAGCCGCACCCGCAGGCCGTGGTCGACCAGATCCAACGCTTGCTCGACCGACTCCACCCGCAGGTCGACGACACTCCCAGATCGCATGCGGGTGGTTCGGGGGTGGGGCTATTCGGGCTGAGCGTTGCCGGCGTCGGTTGTGGGGGATAGGTCCGGGGTGAGGGGGCGGGCAGGGATGGGGCTGGCAAAGACGATGTTGGTTGTGACGTGGCCGAAGACGGCGATCCTGGTCGAGATGGTCTCCAGGTCTTCCATGGATCGCGCCGCGACCCGGATCAGGTAGCAGTCCTCGCCGGTAACGTGGTGTGCCTCCAGGACCTGCGGGGTGTTTCGGAGCATGTCCAGGAAGGCGCTCTTGGCGGCGCCGCCGAAGCGGAGGCGGACGAACGCGGTCAAGGGATGGCCGATCGCGGCCTGGTCGATCACGGCTCGGTAGCCGCTGATGATTCCGTGATCGGTGAGCCGGCGCAGTCGGTCCGCCGTGGACGACGGGGACATGTTGATCTCACGGGCCAGCTCGGCCGTGCTCATACGGCCGTCTCGCTGGAGCAGGGACAGGATCGCCACGTCGGTCGAATCGATCGCCTGCCGTGGATTCGACGCCATGACGCGGACGATACCGCAGGATGCGAGTCCGTGAAGGGTCGGATGCCGGTGATCGCGTGTTCGTTCGTCGGGCCGTCCCGACGACGATGGACGCTGGTTCGGCGATCCGTCGGGCCGGTGATTCGAGGGGAGGAACGGACTCGTGATGAAACACCCGCGCGCCGACGGCAACGCGTTCCTCGCGTTGGCGGCGATCTGTCTGTCCGCGTTGATGTTCGGGCTGGAGATCTCCAGCGTCCCGGTCGTCCTGCCGACGTTGCAGACCGTTCTGCACGGCTCGTTCTCGGACACCCAGTGGATCATGAACGCCTACACGATCGGTGTGACGACCGTGCTGATGGCGACCGGGTCTCTTGCGGACCGGTTCGGCCGCAAGCGAGTCCTCGCGGCGGCGGTGGCGGCGTTCGGTGCGACCTCGCTGGTGTGTGGGCTCGCGACGACGACACCGCTCCTGATCGCCGCCCGCTTCCTCCAGGGGGCGAGCGGTGGGGCGATGCTCATCTGCCAGATCGCGATCCTGGCCCACCGGTTCCCGGACGGGCGGGCGCGGGCCCGGGCGTTCGGCGTCTGGGGCATCGTCTTCGGCGCGGGGCTCGGCCTCGGGCCGGCCATCGGCGGTCTGATCGTCGAGGTCGCCGACTGGAGGTGGGTCTTCCTGGTCCACGTGGGGATCGCGCTGCTCACACTGCCGCTTCTGGCGTGGGGCGTCCGCGAGTCCCGCGACCCGCACGCGACGCGCGTGGACGTGCTCGGCCTGGTGACACTGTCGTCGGGCATCTTCGGCCTGGCGTTCGTCATCACACGGGCCCCGACGTCGGGCCTCGCGAACCCCGCGATGACGATGGTGCTCGGCCTCACCCTGATTTCGCTCGTGGGCTTCGTGGTGGCCGAACGGGTCGGTCGGCACCCGATGTTCGACTTCGCCGTCTTCCGCAATCGTCGCTTCTCGGGCGCGTTGCTCGGCTCGGCCGCGATGAACTTCAGTTTCTGGCCGCTCATGATCTACCTGCCCGCGCACCTCGAACACGGCCTCGGGCACGCGGTCGTGACGGCGAGCACGGCCCTGCTCGCGTACACGCTGCCCACCCTGGTGCTGCCGCCGCTCGCGGAACGCCTGCTGCTCCGGTTGCGTGCGGAAGTCGTGATACCCGCGGGGCTGTTCGTCATCGGGTGCGGATTCTTCCTGATGTGGATCGGCAGTGGCACCGACAACCCGACCTGGGCCGACCTGTTGCCCGGCATGACCGTGGCGGGCATCGGACTCGGGCTGGCCAACACGCCCGTCACCAACACCACCACAGGTTCGCTGCCGACCGCGCGCGCCGGCATGGCCTCGGGCCTCGACATGACCGCCCGGATGACGTCGCTCGCGATCAACATCTCCATGATGGGGCTGCTGCTCACCGCCGGTGTCTCCGCCTACCTGCGCGCGCATCTGCCGGAACGCCTGCCCACCGCGCGCCTGCGGTCGCTGACCGAGCGCGTGGCCAACGGCGACGACGCGGAGGATCTGCGGAGTGCCTTCCCCGAACTGCGCCGACTCGACCCGACCGACACGATCCGGGCACACGCGCTCATCCAGGGGTTCGAGCTGATCACCCTCTACGGCGGCATCGCCGTGTGGCTTTTCGCCGCGGCGAGTTGGGCGTTGTTCCGTTCGGCGCCGAGCCGGGAGAAGGAGGGAGTCGAGGAAGCGGAGCAGATGGAGGATGTGGTCGAGGCGGGCCCCTCGACCGAAGGTGAGGGGATTGGGAGCCGGGCGACTCCGGGAGTTCCGCGGTCGGTGGGAGCGCCGTGCGGGTTGGAGGGCCGGGGGTGTTCGTGAGGCGGGAGTCGCCTTCCTCGGGGGTGTGAGTCTGCGTCTGGGGGGTGGTGGTTGGTCGTTGGTCGAGTTGATGAGTGCTGTGGGGGTTTGTGTGCTGGTCGGGGTGTGGATGACCGTGATCGTTTCGACTGTCGCGGGCGTGACCACCGAGTAGCACATGCGACGAATAGGAGCGACCGGCAGTAGGCCGTGCATTGTCGGGAAACCGGATGGGTCGCGACGAAGCGAGCAAGAGGCTCTCATGATCACGGGCGTGTTGACGTTTTGTGGCCGCGAAGGACCTCTCACCCGTGTTGCGTCATCTCTGTTCGGAGCGCGCCATCCACGCCTCGGCGGCGGCATGATTGAGGTCCTCATGAAACGAGTACTCGACCGGTCACCGGCCTCGGCGCACCGTGTCCTGCTCCACGGCCCAGGTCCGCAGCCCGGTCACGGCCTCTTCCCGTGACAGCGGGCTGCGTTCGAGATGCAGATCTTGTAGATGGCGAGTGGCCGCACCGATCAGTGGGCCCGGAGGCAGGCCGAGCAGCTCCATGATCGCCCTACCGCCCAGAGCCACCGGAACGTTTGGGAGCCTCCTGTATTTCTCGCACTCCGCAGCAGCACGCGCTGTTCTCTCGTGCTCCGCGAGCTGCTCCTCATGCCACTCGTCGTAGGTTGCCGCCCATCGAGCGGCCCGGCCGGCCAACTGCCAGCCGTCCACGTCCTGTTCCCAACCAAGCCCCACCTCCAGGAACAGGTCGTCGTGGGAGCTCGCTTCTTCGGAACTGCTCGGAACGACATCGAGTAGGGCGAGCGCGGCATTGATCGGCCAGTCTTCCCGCGGGCCGGTGAAGACCCGGGTATGGGCCGGACCCCACACCTTCGCGCCGGTTCGCCACACGGCAGCGGTCTGGTATCCGTGTCCCCCGTGGAAGTCAGCCTCCACGTAGGCGATCGGCCCGCCCCGGGACCAGTCGCTCAAGGTCTGCTCGAAGGCCGGGGACATCACTGTGAATGGTTGACCAGACCCGGCGCCGTCCTGACCGGTGGGCAAACCCGCCGGCTCCTCGAGGAGCTGTTTGGTGACGGGCACCAGCCCCATGCGCTGTCGGAGCGGGGCGACAACCGCTTCCCGAGTCCCGGCAGTCCGGCTCCTGAGCAGGTCGAAAACCCCAATGACGGCGTTGAGCTGGTACGGCATTCCAGCAGGGTAGCCGCACCGCCGCCGCACGGAGTTTCGATTGGTTGATCGACCACATCGACAAGAACTCCGGGCCCGCACCGGCACGGCCGGTCCACGACCAAGCCGTCCACCTGGCCGACCGTGCGACGCAAGCATCCACGTCCGCAAACTGGCGAATGGCGAAGTGGTTGCTCGTATGTGGACCGATCGGCGTGACTCCCCGGCCGCCTACCGCACGCACTCGACCGACGAGGGCGACGTCACGCCCGACGCCGTCCTGCAAGCCGACCTGAGCGCACTTCGCCCTGCAGTCGGTTCACCGCGTCGGGCTCTCCGGTGGGATCCCGCGGCCGGCCACGCCGGGGGCGGCCCGCAGGGGGGTCCACTCGGGGACGTGGACGACCCAGGTCGAGTCGGTTGCGGTGCCCGGGACGACGTGGCGTCGCCATGTGGCCGCCCACGCCGGTGGGGCGGCCCCGTTCTTGGTCAGCAGTGCCGAGGGCACACGGTACGTCTCGGCGATCAGGTGATCGCGGGTGTGCGTCGCGTTGTTGCCCGACGGCGCCGCCGAGGCGCATCCGGCGTAGTAGGCGATGGGGATCGCCTCGGTGCCGGTGAGCAGGCAGGGCGGGCGGATGCCCGCCGCGCGCGCAGTCCGCGCGATCCGTTCCCAGTCCCGACGCGTCTCCCGGTGACTGTCCGCCCAGTGCGCGGTGATCAGTACCTGGACGGCGAGGTGTCCGGCGAGCGCCACACCGAGCGCCGCCCCCAGGACGAGTCGGGGCCGCCGACGCCCGAGTCGACCTCGGACCACGTTGATCACCGCGAGCAGACCCCAGACCGCGGGCAGCGCGAGCAGGGCGTAGGTCGGCAGCAGGAAACGTGGCGCGGAATAGTCGATGAGCAGGACGTAGGTGACGGCCAGTGAGACGCCCACGGCACAGGGCAGCCAGGCAAGCGCCGACAGCCGCGCCCGCCGCGCGGCCCACACGCCGGCGATCACCAACACCGGCAGGGCGCACCACCACACGAGCGCCGGGGCGGCTACCGAGTCGCCGGTACAGGGTCGGCACAACAGCGGCCCGTCCAACGCGGAAGCGGTCTCGCGAAGTGAGAAGGTCAGCCCCGTACCGCCCTGGATCTCGCCCGCGCGGTGCACCCGTTCGAGGATCCCGCCGAACCGAAGATGCGCCTCGACCAGCCAGGCGAGCACGCCGGCGAACGATCCGCCCACGATCACCGCGAACAGGTCCGCCCGCCGCCACGCCGGGACCGCGAGCGTGGCGACGATCAGCGGCAGCGCCAGCCAGAAGGCGTCGCCGGGCCGGACCAGACCCGCGACGGCGAGCGACCCGGCCAGTGCGAGCCGCCCGTGCCCACCCCGAGCCACCCACAGGTACCAGCCGACGGCCGAGACCCCGGCCATGGCCGAGTAGTGGTTGGGCATCGCCGCGCCCGCGTAGAACAGCGTGATCCACAACGTGGCGTAGCCGCCCACCGCACCGAGCACGACCGCCGGCCGGGGCACCAGTCGCAACCACGGCAGATACCCGAGAAACAGCGCCGTCGCGGCCGCCCCCGACAGCCAGTACCGCAGCAGAACCGTCGAATCGGTGACCATCACCACCGGCGCGACCAGCAGCGCCACGCCCCGGGACCGGGGCGCGCTGAAGAACGCGGCCGGCGTGCTCGGGGCGTACTGGCTCACATAGACGATCTCGTCCCACCCCAACCCCATCTCGGGAGAGGTCAGGGCGAGTCCGCCGGCGGCACACACCACACACACGAGCCCCAACACCAGCGGCGACCGAAGGGCAATTTGCGACATTTAGCAATCTTGATCCCCGATATCGCAAAACAACCCAAAAGCCTCGTAAGCCATTCGGGTACGGCCGCGACCGTTACCCCGGGTGTCAGTAGGAACCGTGTCACCAGCCGCCAACGGCAGTGATCTTGCGAGGCATCCCTCGTGCGGGTGAGCCCCTTGGCCGTACGGCTGCGGTGTGTGAGCCCGCGCGAGGACCATCCACGAACGTGGCCCGTACGCCGTTGGACCTGGACGAACCGGTCGAGCACTGGACGCTGTTGCAGGACGAGCAGGCGCTTGTGTCCGGCAAGCGGGGTGTGACGCGGCTGGGCTTCGCCGTGCTGCTGAAGTTCGGCGGCAGTACGGCAGGTTTCCGCGGGGCCGGGTCGAGTTGCCCGGTGAGGCCGTGGGGTTCGTCGCCCGGCAGGTTCGGGTTCCTCCTTCGGAGTCGGATTCCTACGACTGGGCGGGCCGTACGGTCGAGCACCACCGCGCGCAGATCCGGGAACACCTCGGGTTCCACGTGCGCCCATTCGGCGAGGTCGACCTGAACATGGCCGCCTGCCTCGATCTCGCGGCGGCCACCGTGGCCGCTCCCCGTGCCGCGGGCGATTGAGGAACCGGCGGCGGAGCGATCGCGCGCGTGAGCCGGCCGGCCCCCACCGCACCCACATCTCGGAATCCGGCGAATCGAGACGCGCCAGGGGCGGTGGGCTACGCCTCGGGGACGATACCCAAGGAGCCCGGGGCGACGGATGTGATCTGCTCGGCGAAAGCCCGGGGCAGGCCGAGACTGCGCCACGTACGGCGGCGGTACCCGTCGGCGGAGGCGGCCCGCGCCATCGCCGCGCATATCGCGAACGCCACCTTCGCCGCCCGCAGCGCCCCCGGAGGTGGTTCGTTTCGCGGAGTTTCACTTGGATTCGATCCGCCCCATGGGGGCGACGCTCTGCGACAAAGCGTTCTGCGCTGTCGTCCAGCCCGCGTCCTCGATGCCGAGCGCGTGGCGAAGGTAGGCCCAGGTGACCCGTTGGATCAGGGACACGCGCTCGGGGTTCTCGTCCGTCGTCTCCCGGACTTCGTAGCCGGCGATTCCACCGAGGGAGTGCTTTGCCCCGAACAGGGTGAGCAGGCTCTTGCGCCCCGGGCTCAGGTGGTACGGGTCGGCGAGCCACTCCGGCCCCCTGACGGACAGCGGTATCTCGTCCTCGTCCCCCGCGACCACGAGGGTCGGCGTGGTCATGTGCGCGAAGTCCTGTCCCTTCAACCACGGGAGATTCTCGGCCGCGAAGGGGGTCAGGTCGGCTCCGCCCCTGCCGGCCGTGGCAAGCAGCACGCCCGCCTTGATCCGCGGGTCGGACAGGTCTTCCGCCTTCCGGCTCACCGGATCGAGGACGCGCAGACCCAGCAGATTGCCCGCTGTCTGGCCACCGAAGGAGTGTCCGGCCGCGGCGATGCGGCTTCGATCCAGGCGCCCGCCGAGACCGGGAACGGCGGCCTCCAGCAGGTCGAGCCGGTCGAGGATGCGCTTCATGTCCTGGACGCGGAAACGCCAGAGCCGCGGTGTGCGGGGATCGTCCCGGGGAAGACCCACGGTCCTGGAGTCGAGATGGGTGGGCTGAATCACCACGAAACCGTGAGCGGCCCAGAAGTCGGCCAGGGGACCGTAGCCGTTCAAGGACGACCCGAAACCGTGCGAGAAGACGATGATCGGCAGTTCGCTCCCGGCTGTCGGCGCGGAGATTCTCACCTGCAGGCCCTCGCCACGGCCCGGTGCTTCCAGTACCACCGGCTTCACCGAGACGATGGGGGCGGGGGCGGTGACGGCCACGTCGGTGGCCGGCGCGTCTGATGTGGTCATGGGCGGATCTTCCTTCGCATTTCCGATGGGGAAGCTGTCGAACAAGCCGGTCACGGTCTCGTCCTTCGCCTGGGCGGAGGGGGCGAGCCGTCGCGAGATACGCTAAAACCTGACGCTGACGTCAGAGGCAAGAAGTGTGGCCCGGCTCACATCGGAGAGACATGATGCGTATCGGCGACCTCGCCACCAGGGCAGGCGTCAGCGTTCGGGCGCTGCGCTACTACGAGGAACAGAACCTGCTCGCCTCGGAACGCAGCCCCAGCGGCCAGCGGCAGTACCCGGACAGCGCGGTCGACCGTGTCCGGCTGATCCAGCAGTTGTACGCCGCCGGGCTGCCGAGCAAGACGATCGCGGACCTGCTGCCGTGTGTCGTGAACGGTGAGGCAACGCCCGAACTGCTCGACCGGCTTTCGGCGGAACGGGATCGCATCGACAGCCGGATCGGCGATCTGGTGAGCGCCCGGGACAGACTGGGCACCGTCATTGCCGCCGCCACCGCGAACTGGCGAACGGGCCAACGCTGCCGGCCCCGGTAGTCGGCAGCCGAGCTTTCGCGCGTCCCCGTCCGGCCGTCCAAGACGGCCGGGCGGCGGCACGTGGCGAGGAGAGAACCGGGCTCTGCGGCCGGGAACGCAGATGTCCAGCAACCGACCGATTGACGAGCAAGGTCGTCCAGGGGGCGGTGCGTGTCCTCAGCCGCTCACTCTCCGGCCGAGTGGTGCTGTGCGACCTCTTCGGCGCACAGGGCCCCGGACCCCTTTCCGGACTGCGGGGCTCGGCGAGGACGCCGTCTTCGCGACCAAGCCGGAACTGGCCCGGGTAATGATCGAACGGCTCCTGACCGCCGGACACCGCATGGGCTGGGTCACGGGTGACGAGGTCTACGGCGGTATCCCGAAACTGCGGACGGCTTTGGAGGAACGCGGCATCGGATACGTCCTTGCCGTGGCCTGCGCGGCCGAAGTGCCCACCGACGCAGACGCGTTCCGAGCCGATGCCCTGGTGAAGAAGGTGCCGAAACGAGCCGGGCAGAGGCTCGTCTCGGCCGGACGCGGAGCAAAGGGACCGCGGTTCTGCGACTGGGCTGTCATCGGCCTCGCCGAAGCGGCACCGGGCCGCCACAGGTGCTGGTTCGCCGCAACCGCATCACCGGTGAACTCGCCTACTACCGCTGTCACTCCACCACGCCGGCATCCCTGGCCACCCTGGTCGAGGTCGCAGGTTCCAGATGGCGGGTGGAGGACTTCCGGAGCGGGAAGGGGCCGGTCGGGCTGGATGATCACCAGGCCCGCCGCTACCCTCCTGGGTCCGCCGGACAGCGACGGTGATGAACCGACCTGATCCCGCTGACCTGCAACGCCGACGAACACGCACACCGCCGGCCCATCGACTCAACCGGTCCGCCCGGCGGCGCCGCCACCAGGCACGATCACGAGCCGGTCATTATCGGCGACAAGCCGCATCCCAGACATGAAGATCACGACCTACAGCTGGAGTACCGGATCAACGACGGCGCCCCGTCCCGGCCGAGAGGCGGGTTCAGCCGCGGAGGAGCTCGGCGACGTGGGCGTAGGAGTCGTCCGCGTAACCGGCCGCCATGCCCCGGCGCGCGATCTCATGGGCGGCGGAGATCACCGTACTGTCGACGCCCCGGCTGCGCGAGGCCTCCAGGACATGGGACATGATCGCCGTCGCCGAGCGGAGGTTGGAGCCCCCGGCGGGGTAGCTGCCGGTGTCGACCTGCTCGGCGAACGCGTCGATCACGTCGGGCAGGAGCGCGGCGACGCCCTTGGCGTAGGGAGCCAGCTCGGATGCGGTGACGCCCTCGGACCCGGCGAGGGCGAAGGCGTGGACGACACCGGTCAGTGCCGTCCAGAAGATGTCGAGCAGTGCGACGTCGTGCGCCGCCGCACGGCCCGGGTCCGTGCCCAGGAGCACACAGGTGCCGCCGATGGCCCTGAGAGTGTCCCGGTGGCGTTCGTACAGATCGGCCGGGCCGCTGTGGAGGACCAGGGTGGACGGGCCGCCGACGAGGTACGTCGGAACCATGATCGCGCCGTCGAGATAGCCGATGCCGTGCGCGTCGGCCCACTCGGCGGTGGCGCGGGCGTCGTCGGGGGTTCCGGCGGTGAGGTTGACCAGGGTCCGGCCCTCGAGCTCGGCGGCGTGCGGGGCGATGACGGCACGGACGGCTTCGTGGTCCAGCACGCAGATCACCACGAGGTCGCTCGCCGCGATCGCCTCCGCGGCGGTGCCCGCCTCGACGGCGCCGTTCTCCACCAGGCCGTCCGCCCGACCCGGAGTACGGTTCCAGACGGTTGCGGAATGGCCCGCGGCCAGGAACGCGGAGGCCAGAGCCCGGCCCATCGGGCCCAGGCCGAGAACGGTGACGGGGGAAGCAGACATGGGGAACTCCGAGGTAGTGACGGTGACCGATCCGCACACATGCGGGATGGGTGTGGCCGTCGGGGTGTTCGAGGGCAAGTGGAAGTCGTTCGTCATGTGGGCGCTCTCCGAGCGTCCGCGCCGCTTCGGGGAGACCAGGCGGCTGGTCACCGGCATCAGCGAGAAGGTGCTGACCCAGCAGCTCCGGGAGCTCCAGGCCGACGGGATCGTGCACCGGGAGGACTACGACGAGGTGCCGCCCCGGGTCGAGTACTCGCTGACCGAACGGGGCCGTCGGCTCTACGAACTGCTGGAACTGCTCTCCGCCTGGGGTCGGGACCACCTGGCCGCGAGGACAGGGGCGGTATCGGACGACGGACTGGGCGCGCCTCAACAAGACTTCCCGGTCGCCGGCCCTTGATCAAGTACGCACCTTCAGGTACGTGCCCACGTCGTCCTCCCGCCTTGGCGTTCGTCGCCCCGGGGCGGTACGCCGACGGCCGGCGACGGGGCCACCGGCCGCTCGCCGGGTGTGAGATCCGGTGGGACGGCGGGCAGCAACAGGCCCCTCCCGCCGGCGCCCCGGGCTGCTTCGACAACAGAGGAACCGCAGATCGAAACCCCTCGAAAGAGGTCTCGACCTGCGGTTCTTCAAACTGTTTGTCAGTAGTACTCCGAGTAGCCCCGACGGGGCACACGGCAGAGGGATGCAGGATGCGCCCCCGGTCATCGATGCCTTGTGTTCGCTGGACCGATCTGTCGTGTGAGAAGCGGTTCCCGGTTCGCGGTTCGCGGTTCCCGGTTCGCTTCGGGCGAGGGTGGGTTTCGTCGACGAGGTCAGCGAGACGGTCCGGCCGGCCCGGACGTCGCGTCGCTTCTTCGATCCGCCCGACAGGGATCAGGCCGTCGAGGACGTCGACGACGAACCGGGACGCGGGGCATGGCTTCGAAGTCGTCTCGTGAGTCGTCGTACGGCAGCGTGTGCGTATCGGGTGACGGATGCTCGGCGATGGCTGGGCGGCCGGCCGGTCAGTCGATGCTGTCGATGATGCGGAAGTCGCGCTCGTAGCCGTCGGGGAGAGCCACCAGCGCCTTCTGGTATGCCTCGCTCTCGTATGCCGCGACGGCCTGTTCGAAGTTGTCGAACTCGATCAGAACGACGCGTTGCGTGATTCCGGCCTCGTGGGCGACGACTCGACCGCCGACGGACAGGGTGCGTCCGCCCCCGGCCCGGACGGCGGGACCGGCCAGCTTGTCGTAGGCAGTCAGCGCCTCGGGGTCGGAAATGGCGGGGTAGACGCTGACCCAGTAGCCCTTGGCCATGGAAACCTCCTGTGTTCGGCCGGATACGTCCGACTTCGAATCGACACTCGGATCGATCGATCCGGCGACCGGTACTGCGGTCGGTTGGATCGTCATATGCGCAGGCTAGGGCTGGATGTGCGGTCGAGGGAAAGACCGATACGGGATAGACTCAGAACGGATCGTTATCAATCGGCAGGGAGGGCGCGTGGCGCCGGATACGGTGAGCCTGCGGTACTTCCTGGTGCTGGCGCAGGAGTTGAACTTCACCCGCGCGGCCGCACGGATCGGTATCGCACAGCCCGCACTCAGCGCCCGGATGCGCCGACTGGAGGCGGAACTCGGTACGGCCCTGCTGGTCCGCAACACGCGGAGCGTCGTATTGACCACGGCCGGTGCGGCTTTGGCGGAGTCCGCGCCGCCCGCGCTGGCGGCGCTGGACCGGGCATGGGACACCGCCCGGAGCGCGGCGGCCGGCCAACTGGGCACGCTGCGCATCGGATACAGCCTCAGCACCGGGGCCGAGACGGCACCGGCCCTGGTGGACAGGCTGATTCGCGGCAACAGCGGACTCGAGGTCGGCGCGGTCCCGATGGCGACACCGGAGATCTCCCCCGCGGTCGCCGACGGCCGCATCGATGCCGGGATCACCCGCGGTGAACAACCGGGCCGTGGCGTGCGCCGGTTCCCGCTGCGGCGTCAGCGCGTCGGGGTCCAACTGGCGCAGCACCATCCGCTGGCCGAACACCCGGAGATCGAGATCGCCGACGCGGCCGCGTATCCGCTGCGACTCCCGGACCGTGCGGCCAACCCCGTGATCCACGAGCAGCTGTCCGCACTGTTCCGAGACACCCGACCACACCCCCGATTCCACACGCCCGCAGTCTCTTTCGACATGTCTCAGCGCGACCTGCGCGACGGCGTCACCCTCGCCCCGGCCGGAGAAGCCGCGGCCACGGCACAACCGGCCGGTCTCACCTGGCGACCGCTGCGAGGCGCGCCAAGCCTGACGATCCACCTGGTCCTCCCACGCGAGCAGTCGCCGCTACACCGCCGCATCCGTGCCGTCGCCAAAACCCTGGCGCACGAGTTGCACTGGCTGCCGCACTGACGCGCAAGAGGTCGAGCGAGACGCACGCCTGCGGTGGCGAGGCCGAAGACCTTGCGCCCGGCGGACTTCGCGGTGATCACGACGACGACGGCGGTCTTGCCGAATGTCCGACACGACTTCGCCACGCCGGCGGATCAGCATCCTGCGATGGCCCCGGGTCCGGTCCGAGTCGTACACCGCGGCGACGTCCTCGCCCAGCCCGAGATCTCGTGGGAGCGAACACGGGGCACGACCTCATCCGCCCCGCGAACGCGGGGATCGTTCCGCAGCGACGAACTTCCCGGCGGAACGGCCCGCGTTCCACCGGGCCCATGGTGTGCGGCTCCCGATCGCGACGGGCCCGAGTCGTTCTTCCCGCAGGCATGGTCGGGTACATCGAACTCGACAAGACCGCCGAAGTCGACCCCGACAGCGGCCTGCAACTGCGCAGGGTCTTCTTCCTCCTCCCGCACGACCGGGACAGCGAGCCCGAGGGCCCCTACCAGGCAGGCGCGCCCGGAGAGGCGGTCGGACCCGCGCACCATCGCCCCCAGGCGCTTCGGCGAGAAGACCACCCGCTCTCAGCGATGCTCCGCCGCGATAGCGCCGGCCGGCCGCTGAAGCCCGCACGAGGGGGGCACACTCCCGGTCCGAGGAAGGCCTGTGCGGGAGCAGTCGAGAGCGGTTTGTCCACCAGGTGCGGTGGTGTGGAGATCACGATGAGTTCTCGGCCGTGGTGCAAGACGTTTTCGGCCGTAGCCTCTCACCATGCAGACCACTCTGATGATCTACGACGGCACCGTACCGGCCGATTCCGGCGTTCTGCGGACCGGGGGCGTGCCGCTGGCTCCTGCGGGATTCACCTGGCCCATATGCGGGTCCTTTTGCGGCGGGCCGCTGCAGTTCTTCGCCCATCTTCCCGTCGAGTACGGCGTTCTGTCGGTGTTCGTGTGCCAGAACGATCCCGGCGCGTGCGAGTTCTGGGACGCGACGTCCGGCGGGAACCGGGTCCATCTGTTTCCCCGGGAGGAACTGCGGCCGGTGGAGGTGCCCGCGACGGGTGTGACGCTGCTGCCCGCCGCCTCGGCCATCCGCACCCACGTCGTGACGCTCGACCCCGCGGAGGACGGGGATGACGGCGATGACGACGAAGTCGCGCCCGACGCGTACGACCTCGCCCGCTCGGGGTGACGGGCCGTCGTCGTTGTCCACGATGTCGGGGTGCGCGTGCACCCGGTGCGTTGCCGCGTTGCCGATGTGGAGCGGGATGAAATGCGTGGCGGCGATTGCCTCGGCCCGGCCGGCTGTCGAGACGCCGGTGGTGAATGCGAGCGCGACGGTCACGCAGAACTTGGCAACGCGTCTGTTCATGGCGCGCAGGGGTATTCCTTTTCCGGGGACGGGTTATCGGGGCCGGTCTCCGGTCGGAACCGACGGGGCCGCCAACCACGGACCGCATTCATTCGCCGCGCTTTTCGGATAGTCGCGGACGTCGCCGTACGGTGCGCGCATTCGCCGCCCGAGTGGTGGCAGAATTCCTCAACCGTGGTGTATCGGCAGCCTCTTGTCAGCGGGAAATGGTGCATCAGTTGCGCTGCCTGAAGGGAAATAGTGCTCAAGCACCCAACGGCGAAGGGAAAATGGTGCACGGGTGCCCTATTGTCATGCAGCGGATACGTTCCCCGGCAGTGTCGTCCGCCGCGAATGTGTCGGGTCGGGTCGGGTCGGGATCGGGCTCCCGGAGCTGGGCGCCTCGTTCGGTTGGTGGCGAGTCCGTCGGTGGCGTTGCTGTGCCGAAGCACGCTGGTTTGTCACCGGGGCAGGCTTGTGTGACCGATCTGCTGTGGTGGCCCGCCCAAGGGTGGCGGCGCATGTGTGGCGTGGCTGTCGTGGGGATGCACGTTCCTGTGGCGCTCGGCCCGACCGCAGGGTGTGCTTGCGCCGGCCCCTGCGGTATACGCGCGCGACGCGGACGGCGTGGGCGAGTGGCCCAGTGGCGGGCCGCGGGGGTGTTACGCGCGGAGGTGGTCGATCTGTTGTGCGATGCCGTCGAGGAACAAGTCGACACCACGCCGGTAGGCGCCTTCCGACGTGAAGAGACCAGGGCGCCCTGTTCGGGAGCGCGCGCCGGTGTCGTTCGTTCGCGCGCACACCCATCTGTAGAAGGATGAGGCTGATAAGTAGCCCGATTGCGGCCAGAATGCCCACCGCGTTCGGGAAGTGGTGCGCCTTGCCGCCGTGTTCAACAGCCTGGACGTGCTTGCGCGGCACCGTCAGATGCCCCTCCCGCTCACGGAACGCCACCGTCGCGGGCTGCGCGTCCTGCTCGGTGACGTCGACGCCGACGCCGACGCCGACCTTGGCCAACGCCGCCTGCTGCGCCGGCGTCAGACTGTCGGCGCCGCGTTGTTGCCGTTGCCGTTGGAGTCAGGCTCCCACGTCCTCGCCGCCGACGGTGTGCTTGGGGACCAAGTCGTCGATGTGGCCGCCGGCTTCGGTATGCAGGCGTACGACAACGAGCATGCGCTGCCAGTCCAGCGAGCACCGCTGCGCCGGATCGGGCCGTCCGATGGGTTCCAGTCGGGGTCGATCTCGGTCAGTCGCTGCCGGCGTTCGCGCCATCGGTCGGGGTTTTTGCGGTGGCGGTGCGGCCTTCGCCGGGGTGTTGGCGTAGGGCGCGGCCGATGGCCTGGGCGACCTCCAGGAGGCTGCACTTGGGGGTGGCGTCCGGGAACCGCCGGAGGTCGACCGGTTCGGCCGCCCGACACCGGCGACCCACCCGACGTTCGCCTCCCATTGGGCATATGCCTCCGGTAGGAATCGCGCCGCGACGCAGATGTGGGAGACACCGTTCCTGCGCACGCCGGCAACCATTGCGCCCTCCCGCGCGGGGGCTTCGTGTGCTTGGCTCGTCCGGAGATTAGTTCGTACGCATTTTCGTTCGCCGGTCGAACCACCGGAGTTGATGGTCGTGTCCTGCGGGCGTGGGGATCCCTCGGAGTGGCGTGAATATCGGTTGGGCCTCGGATCGGGCATGCTCCCGATGGTCTTCGTGCTCGGCATCGGTGTCGTGGCCACGGTGAAGATCGCTTCGGAGACCGGCTGGTTCTCCCTCGGGCCGCTGCTGATGGGGCTGTTCCCCGTGTTGATGTCCTTCGAGCTCTTCCGTGTGCACGTGATCAGGGCAACGGTCGTCGACGGGCACGGCGTGACGCTTCGCGGGGTGATTCGTACCCGCGTGGTGGAGTGGCGGGACGTGCAGGGCATCGAGATCGAGACGCTGCCCTGGGGATTGGAGGACCAGCCGACACGGGCGGCCGTGTTGTACGACTCGACCGGGCGGAAATACGACCTTCCCAACATGGACGACCTCCGCACGGACGACCTGAACCACGAGGTGAACGCCCTGCGGGAGACATGGGTACGACGCCGGGGCGAGCATTGGGCGTCCGTCCCCGAGGTGGCGGCCCGGATCAGGCGCGACCGCGGAAGGTGAGTCGACCCCGTACGCGAGATCGCGTGTGTTTCGGTCGTGCCGCGTAGCGTTCGAGGTGTCGGGGGCGGCCCCGTATTCACGGATCCGTGCGGATCGACCGCCCCCGGACTCGGGACCCGCGTCAACACTTTGCGCTCGCGCACCGGGGCCTCGCGGTCGAGTGCGCTGAAGGCGACGGTTGCCTCCCGTCGCTGTGGCTCACCTGCGCGAGCAGACCGGGCGCGACGGACACGAGAGGCCCAACCGGCATACGACCGCCAACGCATTTGGAAGATCGCCGGGTTCGTCCGCAACGACGTGACCGGATGGGACTGTCAGTGGCCGAGCTCAAGCACGCCTCCCGCAGCGACATCACCACCGCCCGCACTCTCGTCCGCACGGTCGAGCGACTGCTCATGTCGCTGTTCCTGGAGCGTCTGTGACCACCGGCCATCGCCGGCTCCACAGCACGGAGCGGGCGAAGCCGATCACGTGAGCGACGGCGCGGACGTGGCCATCGCGTACCTGTCCGAGCGCGAGGATGAGGACGCCGCACACACCGCGCGGCTGGTCGAGCGAGCCGGGCGCACCTGTGTGGTTCTTCGCGCCGACCTGTCGGTGGAGCTCAACTGTCGGGACGTGGGCGCGCGGGCCGCCCGCGACCTCGGCGGCTTGGACATCCTGGTCAACAACTGCGGAACCCAGAACCCGGTGGACGATCTGGAGCAACTCGACGGCGAGCAGTGGGAGTACACCTTCCGGGTCAACATCCACAGCTTCTTCTGGACGACCAAGGCCGCCCCGGCGCACCTGCCGTCGGGCGGATCGGTGATCAACACCTCGTCGATCAACGGACTGCGCGGCAACAAGACCTTGATCGACTACTCGGCCACGAAGGGCGCCATCCTCGCCTTGACCTATTCCCTGGCCCAGTCCTTCCAGGAACGCGGCATCCGGGTCAACTGCGTTGCTCCGGGCCCGGTTTGGACTCCGCTGATCCCCGCGACGTTCCCACCGGAGAAGGTCGCCACGTTCGGGCAGCAGGCTCCGATGGGGCGCGCGGCTCAGCCGGACGAGATCGCCCCCTCGTACGTGTTCTTCGCGTCGAATCGTCTGTCCGGCTACTACTCCGGCGAGGTCTTGGCTCCCATCGGAGGTGAAACCCTCCCGGGCTGACGCGCCGCTCGCTTGCGGCCACCGACATCGTCCGACTCCTCCTCGCTCCCGTTTCCGACGCGAGCCGATCGCGGACGCGCCGGGAACGGGGGCCGGTAACGCTCGCCCGAACGGCCGGGTTCGCCGAAGCCGTGTCAGCACGACGGCACTTTGCCGCGTCCCATGCCGACACGCTTTCACCGCGTCGGAGAGGGTTTCAACGGGGACCAGCCGCAGTCCGCCGCATGCGGCTCGATCGGCTTCGGCGTATTCGGCACGTGGCAGGACGAACGCCGTTGCCCCGTCCCACTTCGCGGCCAGGAGCTTCATTGGGAGGCCGTCGATCTTGCCGACCCGGCCGTCGTCGATCGCCCCGGCCCGGCGATGGTGCGTCCACCGGTGAGATCTCCCCGGGGTAGCCGAGCCGACATGACTGCTCTGGCGCGACGCTGCTCAGTCTCCGACCCGGTGAAGACCGCTGTCCGGGTCGACCTTCAGATCGCTCAGCAGCCGGCCCGCCTCGGCGAGCAGGGAACCGGACAGCGCGGTTGTCACCGGTCCCGACCGCGCCGCCTCGGGCAAGCGCTCGGCGAGTACGGAGTGGATTTCGGCGGCTCGGTCCAACTCGTCCCGGGCGCGGCGCAGTCGCGCGTTCGGTGGGCCTGCCGCGTCCGGCCGCGCCGATGTGCCGGTCGTGGCCACGGCCCGTCCGTACTCGCGCACCGCTCGTGCCAGTGCCTCCAGGAAGGCCGCGTAGGGCGCCAACGTTCTGCCGTCCGGGGTCAGGTCCACCCCGTCCGCTCGCGCGGTGTCCCGAATGGTCCTGGTGATCGCGATCGTGCGGGCCACCAGGTCCTGCAGCGTGGGCAGGAAGCCGTGCTCGATCTCCGGTACCGGACCATGGCGGTGCCGGCGGGGGTTCATCCGGACACTCTCGCGTGCGTGTTCGGTGGCCGCCCGCAGGTCCTCCCACCGGCGGGAGACCCGCAGCGCCCGCCGATACCGTTCGTCCGCCGCCGCTGCGTCCCATTGCTCGCGCAGCCCGGCGGCCGACTCGGCCAGGATCTCCGCGACCTCGTCCGCCACGTCGAGCGCGGCGCGGCGGCTGTCCCGCAGGTGCATCGGCGGCCGGATCAGCAAGTTCACCGCGAGTCCGATCAGGGCTCCGAGGAGTGCCTCCCCGAGACGGTGTCCGATGGTGGCGCCGGTGACCGGGCCGTAGGACAGCACGAACAGCGCGCTGGTCGAGCTGTACATCCCCTTGTCCCCGAACCGCCGCCAGTTGCCGATCAGCATCGTGATCGGCAGCACCGCCGCCATCGCCCCGATGGTGCTGCCGCACATCACCCAGGCGAGGGCGGCGATCAGTGTGCCGAAGGTCATCGACACCAGGACCTGGAGAGCCTGGGCCACCGATCGGTACACCGTCGCCTGAACGAGCACGATCGCCACCCAGGGCGCCATGATGGCCATCGGGGCCCGCAGCCACCACCCTGCCACGGCCCAACTGAGCACCGCCGCGAGCGCGGCCTTGGCCGACTGCCAGACCAGATCCCGCTCGCGCCCCGGACCTCGCCACGCACGGGTCGCCGACCGCCCGATCCCCCGCAGTTCGGCCCCGACCACCGCGGGCGCGCCACGAAGACGTCGCCCCCAAGAAACAGATGACATCACCCGAGCCTGTCCCGCTGTCCCGATTTGACACCCGCTCTTGTGTCCGGCGGAACTCGGCTATTTCGGCGCGGGCGACGGTCGGGAACTCGAACAACGGAGACCTACACTCGACAAACGAGCCGCCGGGCACGTGGGTTTCGCAGCCGAACAGCCGTTGCCCGCACGTGTTCGCCTTTGATCGGCGCTCACTCGTCGAGTTCTTCGTCGACCACACGGACGCTGCCGACTTTGGGGTCCACCGCGTCCGGAACGACCACGCCGGCCCGGACTCCGGACGTCAGGGAGTCCACGACCGGGGCCGTGAGCCCCTCGCCGGGCAGGGCGGCGGGGATACCCGGGGGGTAGGACGTGAGCATTTCGGCACTGGTGCGGCCGACCGCATGATCTGCCCAGCGCCCTGAACCTCATCGACAGGCGCGCGAACGTCGATGAGGAACCCTCCGTACATCAGCTGCGCGACACCGGCGTGTGTGGCGACGGCGACACTCGCGGCGAAGGCCTCATCACGTCCGCGCACGCGACGCGCCGTTTTTCGGTCCCACGCCTATGCCCCGATTCCCAAGTCTCGTGGTCCATGCCCGGTCCCGGATCTACTGGTCGCCGCTGCCTCGTCCCGTACCGGCCTGGCGTCGGTTGCGGACCACGAACACCACAATCGCGGCGATGACCGCGATCACGCCTGCCATGACGGCGGGGAGTACCCAGGGGTTCTCGTCGGTGTCGGTGTCCTGCGCCTTCGGGGGCGCCGAGTCGGTGGGGGCCGAGGGACTCGCCGGCGAGGGCTGTGCGGCCGTCGCGCCGTCGCTGCCGGGCGTGGCCGAGGGGCTTGGTGCCCAGGTGGCCGGCAGTCCGGGGACCTCGCCGCGGAACCCGATCGAGAGGTAGCTCTCCTGGCTGCGGTCCCCACCGCCGCCGACCTTGGTGGTGGCCACGGCGCAGCGGGTGCGCAGGCAGTCGACGGGACCGAACGCGGCGCGTACGCGCAATTCCCGGGTGAAGGTGCCGTCGGTGTCGACCCGAACGGGCTCTTCACCCAGGTCGGTGTCGCATGCCGCGTCGGGCCCCTGGGCGGGGTCGCACGTTTTGACGCGCACCTCGCTGCCGGGCCGGAAGCCGCGGCCTGTCACGGTGATGCGATCGCCGGCGGGGTCCAGTGAGCCCGTGCGGTCGGCGGTCAGGGTCGGTCGACCGTCGTTCGTGGGGACGGGGGAGGCGTGCGCGAGTCCCGGCGAGTTCGCGAGTGTCCACATCAGGATGGGTGCGGTGAGGGTGAGGGCGGCTCGAAGGGGACTGCCGGTCGAGGGCATGACCATGATGCTTCCAATCGTTCCGAGTTCGCCGTCGGCCCGTGGGCGCATGGCGGTGCCTTGTTCTGTTTGCCGGGTCAACCCGATTCCGGGAGTGCAAACGCGAAAGTGTTGATCGCTTCGGTTTCTGCCGATACCCGGAGGCGGCGCGGTCATCCGCGACACGCGTGGTGTCGCGGGCGGATCCGCCGGAGGGGGGACGCGAGGCCGGGAGAAATCGGGGGACCGGACCGATCCAGATCCGCATCTCGTCATCCGCGTGCGTTTGACGGTGGAAATGGCCCGATGGGCGTTCGTTCTCGGTGTGCGCTCGGCGTCACGATCGTGTGGCGGATGGGTGGTGGGTCTGGGGCGCGTCGGCGCGGATGACCACGAGTTCCTCTTGACGTTGGCCCGGTGCGATCAGGCCGCGCCGTTCCAGGAAGGTCGCGCGGGCGGTCAGGACCGGGCCGAAGGGTTCGAGGCGGCGGGCGACGACTTCGGCGTGCAGGCCGAGGGATTCCAGGAGGCCCAGGGTCGGTCGCCGGAGTCGTCGATCACCAGGACCCGCCCGCGTGCGGTGTGGTGGCCCAATCCGCCGGCAACAGTTTCACGCGGCGGGCGTTGATCCGCTTGTGGTCCCAGGTGGGCTCGGACAGGTCCCAGGGGGGCCCGGACAGGAGGAACCGGAGCCGCTGCACCGCCGGATGCCGTGCACCGACCAAGGGCTCCGCACCGACCAGACAGGTCGGCGTCTTGTTGCGGTCCCTCGGCAGCAACGGCCCGGCCGGGTACTCGCGGAACCCGCGCCGCTGCGCCAACGTCGAGAAGAGGTCGTCGAACCGCGCGGCGTAGGCCTCCAGCGGCCCGGGTGCGGGCGGACAGGGCACACGCTTGGTCATCGCACCCCCGAGGCGCAGACGGCGGTCCCTTCTATCGGCATCCCGCGACCCCGGCCCGCTGTTCCGCGCCGCGCCGGGGTCGGGTCGGCGACGGCCCGCCGCTGGGTGGGTGGGTGGTCGTCGTCGGTCGGGGCTTTTCAGCCTATTATTCCTATCTGCCAATTTTGTCGGGGTTGACGTCGAGGATGTGCTCTTTTCCGCGTTGGGTCTCGTAGTCCAGGATGGCGATCTCGGGGTGGCGGACGTCGAAGGCCGGCGATTCGGAGCGGATCCGGGGCAGCCTGGTGAAGTTGTGCCGCGGCGGCGGGCAGGAGGTGGCCCATTCCAGTGAGCGTCCGTAGCCCCAGGGGTCGTCCACGATCACCTCGCGTCCGAACCGGTGTGTCTTCCAGACGTTGTACAGGAACGGAAGGGTGGACAGGCCGAGGAGGAGGGCGCCGATGGTGGAGATCGTGTTGAGCGTGGTGAAGCCGTCGGAGGCGAGGTAGTCCGCGTAGCGGCGGGGCATGCCCTCGGCACCGAGCCAGTGTTGGACGAGGAAGGTGGTGTGGAAGCCGACGAACAGGGTCCAGAAGTGGATCTTGCCGAGCCGCTCGTCCAGCATTTTTCCGGTGAACTTGGGCCACCAGAAGTGGAATCCGGCGAACATGGCGAAGACGACGGTTCCGAAGACGACGTAGTGGAAGTGGGCGACGACGAAGTAGGAGTCGGTCACGTGGAAATCGAGCGGGGGTGACGCGAGGATGACGCCGGTGAGGCCGCCGAAGAGGAAGGTGACCAGGAAGCCGATCGACCACAGCATGGGCGTTTCGAAGGAGAGCGACCCGTGCCACATGGTGCCGATCCAGTTGAAGAACTTGACGCCGGTGGGGACGGCGATCAGGAACGTCATGAAGGAGAAGAACGGCAGCATCACGGCACCGGTGGGAAACATGTGGTGGGCCCAGACGGTGACCGACAGGCCCGCGATGGCGATGGTGGCGGCGATCAGACCCTTGTAACCGAAGACCGGGTTGCGCGAGAAGACCGGGAGGATCTCGGTGACGATGCCGAAGAACGGCAACGCGATGATGTAGACCTCCGGGTGGCCGAAGAACCAGAACAGGTGCTGCCACAGCAGGGCACCGCCGTTGGCGGGGTCGAAAACGTGGGTGCCGAACTTGCGGTCGGCCTCCAGCGCGAACAGCGCGGCGGCCAGGACCGGGAACGCCATGATGACCAGGACCGAGGTCAGCAGCACGTTCCAGCAGAAGATCGGCAGCCGGAACATCGTCATGCCGGGCGCACGCATGCAGATGATCGTGGTGATGAAGTTGACCGCGCCCACGATGGTGCCGAATCCGGACAGTGCCAGGCCCATGATCCACATGTCGCCGCCGATGGAGGGTGAGCGCACGGCCGAGCTGAGCGGGGTGTAGGCGAACCAGCCGAAGTCGGCTGCCCCGTCCGGGGTGAGGAACCCGGCGACCGCGATCAGCGAACCGAACAGGTAAAGCCAGTAGGCGAGCATGTTCAGGCGGGGGAACGCCACATCCGGGGCGCCGATCTGGAGCGGCATGATCCAGTTGGTGAAGCCGGCGAACAGGGGCGTGGCGAACATCAGGAGCATGATCGCTCCGTGCATGGTGAATGCCTGGTTGTACTGCTCATTCGAGAGCAACTGGGTCCCCGGCCGGGCCAGTTCGGTCCGGATCGCGAGCGCGAGGATCCCGCCGAACAGGAAGAACAGGAACGATGTCGTGAGGTAGAGACTGCCGATCGTCTTGTGATCGGTGGTGGTCAACCACTTCACCACGATCGTCCCACGACGAGACGAGCGCGGAGCCGCCGCGTCGGGTGGGAAAGGCGCCAAGGGGGCTTGGACGTCGGTCATTCGTGCTCCACGGGAAGGGTCGTAAGGCGGCACCGGAACGAAGTGGTCGATCGCTGCGCTCGACGGGTGAGGACGTCGTTCACGGAAGCCGACACCGATGCCGATGCCGGGAGGCCCATGCCGGCAGGGGCAGTGCTCCCAGTGCCGCGAGCGACGCGAGGGGAACCAGTACCAGCGGATGCGACAGCCTCGTCGCCGCCACCACGCCACACGCCACGGCCACGGGAGCCAGGACGATGACGGCTGCGACGATCCGCAGCCTCGGTGCGGGCGGTGCGGCGCCGGCCCGCACAGGTCCATGCGCCCACACGCCGAGGCGGAGTTCCGCCACGAGGGCGCACCACGCCCGCCGTTCGCCTTTACTCAGGATTCCGGTATCCATGGCCTTCTCCTCGTAGCACCGCGACAACGCGTCACGGCAAACGCGCGGCCCCTGCCCGCGAAGCCGCCGATCCACGCACCGGCGAGCGGAGTTCACCCGTCCGGCCCTACCGCACAGTCGGGTTCGCTCTCGAAGGCGTCGCAAGCGGCGACCTCGGGTCGAGCGGTGCGCACCCTCCCCGAACTCCTCGTTGCTCAGTGGCGCAACGGTCGATCGCGGCGCGGGAGCGAGGCGAGCCGTTTGCGGCCCGCACGCGCACGCGTAGCCCTCGCCGACATGGCGCATGAGGAGGGGGCGTACGTGAGACGCCGGGACCGGATCGCCGCGCCGTGGGGGACTCGCACGCCATAGCCGAGGAGGACTACACGCTGAGCGTGATCGCCCACGGCGGACCGGGTACCAGCCATCTGGACGGAAAATGCCCGGCTGTGCACGGCCACGGCCGCCGCCGTGCTCAAGGAATCGTTCGACTGTGACGGACAGCCCGGCTCCAACGTCGATTCGATGAACGGCCAGTCCACCGCACAGAACACCCGTGAATGCGGCGCCGATGGCGACCTGCCCGGCTTTCGCAACGGGGCCGACGACACGCACGGATCAGACCCGGTCGCCCCCGTCGCGTGGAGGGTGCGACGGGGGCGGCTGCGTGCGTGTGGCTCTGCTGCTCTGCCGTGGTGCAGCCGAGGATGCGCCGATGCTTGGGTGGGTCAGGTGATGGTCAGGGTGATCGGCCCGGCGAGTGCGGTGTAGCCGTTGTTGTGGAGGTACCAGACCCGGTAGTTGCCGGGGGTGAGCTTGCCGCCGGCGGGGAAGTCGAGGCTGCCGTCGGCGTCGGGGGCGTACTTCCAGTCGGTGGCTGAGCCGTTGGTGGGGCTGGTGCCGTCGCGGTAGAGGCCGATCCAGTTCGTGGCGGCGAGGGTGGCGGCCGGGGTCGAGTAGCGCAGGGTGATGGTGCCGCCGGCGGCGATGGTGGAGGCGGCTGTCGTGAGGGTGCTGGTTGCCGCCGGCGTCGAGGGCGGGGCAGGGGTGGCCGGGGTGAGCGTCGGTGTCGTCTCGGCGGGGAGGTTGTAATAGGCGGTGAGGCGTTCGGCGATGGCGTCGGTGTACGGGGCGAGTGCCGGGAACCGGGTGGCGAGGGTGGTCCTGGCGGCGGCGGTGAGTGCGGCGCGGTCGGTGGTGGCGCCGGCCAGGTGGGGTTCGAGCTGCCGCATCAGGTGGTAGTCGCTGGTGATACCGAGGGTGCCCATCGCCTTGGCCAGGGACGGGGTCGCGGTGGCGGTGTCCTGGACGCGGCTGACGAAGGTGACGCGGTGCAGGATGCGCCAACAGGGGGGCTTGCGGTCGCCCTGCCGGGTCTGACGCAGCGCGCGGGCGTCCGGTCCGGTGTTGCGGTCGAGCCACTCGGGGTCGACGACCTTGCCGTAGAAGTCCTCGTAGTTGTCGGTGGAGCTGTCGAGGTAGAAGGTCATGAACCGGTAGGCGTCGACGCGGCCGGGCACCAGGACCGGGTTGCGCGCGATGTCGAAGACGGGCTTGTCGCCTTCACGTTTTTGCAGGTCGCGTGCGGGTTCGGCCTTCACTTCCAGGCTGAACGTGCGCTTGGCTTCCTTGGTCTTGCTGCGGGTGACCGCGTAGCCGCCGCCGAGGGTGACGCTGCCGGAGAGGTTGACGCCGACCGGGCCCGCTTCGATTTCGGCGAATCCGCCGACGCTCAGGCTGCTGCTGACCGTGTAGTCGCCGGTGGTGACCTGGGTGACCTGGTCGGTGGTGGACATCGTCTCGGAGAACAGGCCGCCGGCCGCGGTCCACACGTAGGTGTTGACCATGTGGCGGCGGGACGCGCTGTTCGCGGCCTTGCGGACTTCGGCCGGGTTCGTCTTGTCCGGGGTCAGACCCGTTCCGGTGCCGCCCATCATGCCGCCGAGGACCCGGTTGGCCTGGTCGCGGACGGGGTTGTGGGCGGCGAAGGTGGCGCTCTCGGTGGACACCGATTCGTAGAAGCTCTGGAGTTGCTGCTCCTCGCGTTGGATGCGTCGTTTGATGGCGTACGCCTCGCGGGGGCGGTAGTAGCTGTGTTCGCCGCCGTCCCCGGCGTTGGGGAACGCGGGGTCGGGGAAGGGCTGCAGTGCTCCGGAGCTGCCCTTGGGAGCGAAGCCGACCAGGCCGTCCAGGGTGCCCTGCTTGGTGTAGCGGGGGTTGATGGGGAACGCGATGATGTTCCAGTCGCGGGGGATGTCGGCGTTGGGGATCATCCGGTAGGCGACCAGGACGCCGGTGTGGGCCAGGCGCAGCGCGTACAGGTCGGCGGTGGCGGACTGGACGATCGCGAAGCCGGTGTTGGCGGGTACCCAGCGCCGGCCGGCGTCTGGGTTGACCTGGCCGGTCCGGGCGTCCTCCTCCCACTGGCCGGTCAGCACGACGCCGCTGGTGCGGGTGGTCTCGGTGCTCTGGGACACGGCGAGGTTGGTGGTCCAGCCGTTGGAGAACTTGATCTCGGCCTCGACGGTCATGCCCACCTTGACCTTGACGGCCTCCTTCGCGGTGCCGACGCCGAGGGGCGCGACGACGATGGAGGTGTCGTCGTTGACCCAGAACTCCACCTTGCCCTTGGCGGACGCGTCCAGGCTGCGCTTCTCGTCGTTGGAGATGGTGTTGGTGACCGAGTCGGCCTGGATGAAGGACACGGACGCCTTCTCGGCGTAGTCGCCGGCGGTTCCCCAGACCATGTTCTCCGAGGGCACCGGCGGGGCGCCTTCGAGGAAGCCGACCAGTTGCGGGTCGAATTGGGCCTGCCCGACCCACGTGCTGGTCAGTTCCCCGGTCTTGAAGCCGGTGTGCAGCTCCCACCTGCCGTGCCGGACGAAGGTGTAGGCGCGTTTCATGACGCCGAACGCGCGTCCGTCGGCGTCGGCTTGCAGGTCTCCGTAATCGGAGGCGGCGGGGGGCGCGTCGATGCGGGCATTGAAGGTGCTGCCGATTCCGGTGAGTGCGGAGCGGACTTCCGCGGCGTCGGCGGAGATGGGTGCGCTGGAGATGGTGTTTCGCGGTGCGTCGGGTGAGGGGTTCAGGTCGTTGCCGCGCGGCCCGAAGTCCTTGACGGTGGCGCCGGCTTGGGTAGAGGCGCCGTCGAAGGGGAAGTGGGCGACCAAGTCCTTCTTCTCGCCGCGCAGTCGGGCGAACATGTTGTCCAGGATCTGCTCCCGGGTGCGGCAGGTCCGCCAGATCCGTACCTCGTCGATGGTCCCGGTGTAGCCGTTGGCCAGTGTTCCGCTGTGGCGTCGGCCTGCGATGGTGGCGTGTGCCTCGCCGGGGTACGTCGGTTGGGCGTGCATGGGCGCGATCCAGGCCGGTTGCGGGCTGCCGTCGACATAGAAGGTGGCGAGGTTGCCGTTGGGGTCGGGGGTGCGCACGCGGCGGGCGCCGCGCACCTTGGCGGGGAAGGTGTCGCAGGCGTCCGCGGTGACGGCGCCCTCCTTCTCGGGGAAGGCCCACCACGCGGTCAGCCCTGGGGTCTTGGGGGTGATCGCGGCGCCGATCTGCTTCTCGTCGCGGGCGACGTTCCAGATCCGTACGTCGGTCAGGGAACCGCGCAGGTGACTTGTGGTCCGGCCCTGGCGGAGGCGGCCCAGTTCGCAGTTGTCGTCGTTGCCCACCGGTGCGGCGCCCTCGAACACGAACGGCTTGTGCCCGACGGGGGCGCCGTCGATGTACAGGCGGATCGCCACACCGCCCCTGTCGTTGTGACCGCCCTTGCGGGTGACCGCGACCCGGGTGAACACGCCGGCCTGGAGCTTGGTCCCGGAGCGGACGGTGACCAGGCTGTCCTTGCCGCCGCCGCCCTTCTCGAACATGAACGCCAGTTGGCCGTCCGCTTCCACGAGCAGCGCGTACGGCACCGCCGTGCCAGCCGCCCCGCCTTCCACCACGCCTTTGCCCACCAGGCCGTGCACGACGCCGAGCGCGTCCAGGCGTACGCCGGCCTCGATGGTCAGGTCGCCGAGCAGGTTCAGCCCCTCGGGTCCGCCCGCGTCCAGGTGGCCGGCGCCGTCCATCGCCATGGCCCAGTGCTGCTTGAACGCCAGCGCGACGTGGCTCCAGTCGCCGATCGCGACCCCTTCCGACAGGGCGAAGGTCTGCGAGCCGACCGTGGCCACGGGCGCGAAGCCGTCCAGTCCGGAGGCCGCCGACCGGAACGGGCCCACCAGGGTGCCGTGGTTGCCGCGGCCGGAGCGGTCGAGTGTCGATCCGTTGCTGAACTGCCAGTACGCCAGCAGGTCGTCCTCGCGGCCGCGCAGTCGCCGACGCATCGTCTCCTTGATCTGGTCCGCGGTCCGCGCGCGGCCCCACACGCGCACCTCGTCCAGGCAGACGCGCGACCCGGGGTTGCCGCCCTCGGCCCGGCACCCGAGCTTGACCGTGCGCGAGTCGCCAGAGCCGAAAAGGCTCTGGCCACCGAACGTGCCCGTGGCGACCGCGCCGCCGGCTTCGGACGTGCACACCATCTCCACGCCGTCCCGGTACACCCGGCGGGTTCCGGCGGAGGCGTCGTGGACCACCGCCCAGTGGTGCCATTCCTGAGCGGGGACGGTGGCGGTGGTTATCGCCCAGGTGAAGTCGGCCTGGCCGGGGGTGCCGAAGTCTCCGCCGAACATGAAGCGGTTGCTCGCGTCGACCCCGAACATCAGGCTGAGTCCTGTGCTGAACAGCAGGTCCTCGCGGTTGGTGGCCTGGCGGAAGACCCACATCTCGATGGTGAAGCTGGTCCCGGTCAGCGTGAGGCGGTCGCCGCACTCGACGACGTTGTCCTCTTCGAGGCCGAGACCGCTGAACAACGTGGTGCCGCGCAGGGCCAGGCCGTAGGGGGTGGCGGGTCCGGCGGCGCGCAGCACGGTGCCGGTCGCGGAGGCGGGGTTGAGCCACGCCTCCAGGGTCAGGTCGCCATCGGTGGCGAAGTCCGCCCCGTCCACGGCGGTCAGGTACTGCGTGGTTCCGTCGAACGCCGGTGCGCGGCCCGGGGCGTGACCGCGCCAGTGCGGCCCGACCCCGTCGCCGGCGTCTTTCGCGTCGCCGTCGGCGACCACGGCGGTGGTGGAACCCACGCGGGTGACCGCGACGATCCGCGATCCCGAGGACAGGTCGGTGCCGGTCACGCTGCCGGTGGCGTCGGCGTAGTCGTAGAGCACCGCGGTCACCTGCGATCCGGCCGCGGCGGTGACCGTGTCGCCGGAGACGGTGAACGTGGTCGCGCCCGCCGGTGCGGCGGCGTCGACCTTGCGTACTCTCCCGCCGACCAGGACCCGGCTGCCGACCGCGAGCGGTGCGGGGAGCGGCGCGGTCAGTTCGACGAGCCGGTCCTTGACCGACAGGACGGTGCCCAGCAGCGTGCCGGCCGGCGGGTTGCCGTTGAGGACCGCGGCCAGCGAGGCCGCGGCACGCGGCACCCGCAGATACGTCTCGGTGCGCGACCCGCAGGTCACGGTCACCGTGCACAGGTCCGCGGCCGAACCGGCATCGGCGGTGACCTGCACGGTGAAGTCCTTGGCGCGCGTGGCGGTGTCGCGCGCGATGAACTCCAGCCGGTCCGAGCCCGCGCCCAGGCTCCGAGTCGCCCGGGTGACCAGCGTGGAGTAGTAGGCCGAGAAGAACTGCCCGGCCCCGCCCCGGAAGTACAGCACGACGTCGCCGCCCGCGCCGTCCAGAACGAACGGCGCGTCCTCGGTCCACGCGAACGCCAACAACGCCCCGTAGACCGTCAGTCCTTGCCGGTCGGTGGAGACCAGCGGCATCGCCACCACGGTGTCGCCGCCGCCGCGGGTACCGCCCGACACGGTCATCAACGCGTCCTCTGCGGCGTCCACGGCCGCCTGACGCGCGCCCAGCCGCTGCTGCGCGGCCTGCTGCTCCTGGAGCCGTCTGTGCATGCCGAAGAACGACGCGAACGTGGGGCCGAACATCCGGTCGTAGGAGTCGATGGTCGCCAGAGTCTGCTGAACCTGCGCCGCCAGCTGCCGGTCCGCGTCCAGACTCGCCCGCGCGGCGTCCACGGCCGCCTGCGCGGCGGCCACCGCCGCCGCGTCGCCCACCGCCCCGGACTTGCCCGCCTCGGCCAAGGTGACCAAGGACGGGATCGCCGCGAGACGACCGTCCCGGGCGACCGCGAAGTCCACCGCGGCGACGTAACTGCGATTGGCCGCGCCGCCCGCCGGTGCCGGGCCGGAGGTCCCGCACGCCACGAGCACCCGCGTCTGCCGCTTCTCGTGCCCCACCGCCGTGCCGTACCCGGTCGTGGCCGGCTCCTGCTGGGAATAGGTGACCGCCGCGAGCCCGGTCGACACGGCGCGGCCGGCGAAGCCGAACACGTCCCGCGACAGTCCCGGCCCGTCACCCACCGGAGCGTCGGAAGCCACCCACACCGCGCCGTTGTGCACCGTGCCGTCGCGCATCGCCCTGGTGTGGTCGCCGGCCACTGTCCCGGCCCCCTCGTCGAAGCGGCAGTGCACCGCCAGGCCCGGCTCGATGCCCGACAGACGCAGCCCCCGATCGCCGAACTCGGCCTCGGTCCGCGCCCGTTCCCAGATCCGCACCTCGTCGACGTCGCCCTTGAACCCGGCCTCCGGCACGCCCGAGGCCAGCCTTGTCCCGACGCTCGCCGCGGACCGAGCGTCCGGTACCGCCGTGACCGCACGTCCGCCCGTCCGCACCCCGCCCACGTACACGGCCGCGTTCTTGCCGTCGAACACCGCCGCGACGTGCACGTAGGCGTTCACGGGCACCGCGGTGCCCGCCACCACACGGGTTCCACCCAGGTCCGCCACCAGCTTCCGGTCCGCGTCCAACTCCAGCGCGAACGTGCTGGTCGGCGATGCCCCGGTATGGTGCGCCAGGATGGTCCCCGAGGCCGCGGCCGGACGTACCCACGCCTCCACCGTGTAACCGGACGACGCAACCGCCGCGGACCCGGGCGGCGCGGCCGGCAGCAGCACGTGCGTGTTCTTCGCCGGGTCGAACCGCATCGCCGTACCGGCCCGGTCGCGGGTCGCCGGCACGGGCACAAGCGGCCTCTTGGTGTGCGGGCACGTCCCCGGCCCGCGCTCCAGTACCGAGGAGGCGAACTTCGGGTCCGGACTGGTGTAGAGCTGAGCGCCCACCACGTCGAACAAGCCGTCCGAGCCCTGCGCGCAGTTGTAGCCCTCCACGAGTCCCGTCGCCTTGTTCGCCGCGAACACCTGCCACCGGGACTCACCCACGACCGCGGTCGGCAGCAAGAGCACGGTGAACGCGCCGCGTTGCAGAGGCGCGACGAACGACAGCTTCGCGGTGGGCTCGAAGAAGGGGTTCCCCTCCATGTCCCGGGTGCCCAACGTGTCGCTCTCCGAGGCGCCCCGCAGCTTCGACCGCGACCGCTGGTACCGCACCTCCACGACCGGCTTCAGCACCGACCCCACCAGGACGAACCGGTCGCACAGCAACGACCCGTCGACCACGGCGGTCGCCGTCGCCTTCGTGCCCGCCGCCGCGGTGGCCCGATCACCGGATACCGTGCCGCCCTCGGCGTAGAACACGACATCCTTGTGGTTCGCGTCCACTCCCTGGCGAAAGAGCAGGATGTAGCGGCCGTCCGAAACGACCTGGAACGGTGCCGGCGCGCTCAGCCGCGCCGTCGTCGACAGGAACGGGTCACGCTCCTCCACCGGCAGCGGCACACCCGCCACCGCTTCGGTACGTCCCCCGGCCCGTACCCACGGCATCCGCAGCACACCCGACGCCGCGTACGCCCCCGGCGCCGGTACCTCCACAAGCTCGCCGGGGAACGGCACTACCGCCGGTTCCTCATTCCAGTACCGCGCGTCCAGCGGACCGCGCTTGGCCGACGCCTGCTCCAGGTCCAAGACGCTGTAGACGATCCTGCGGTCCGCGTCCATGGCGAACGCCACGGTAGTACCCGAGTGACGCACCATCGTCGTCGACACGTACTTCCGGTCGCTGTACACCCTCGTCAAGCTCTCGTCGTGCGCCACGAAACCCCCACCCGTCGTGCCCGCACCCACGCGGGCCATGGCCAGTTCGCGAAACTCGAACACCGCGCCACCGCCCTACTCGGGCAAGCGGCGTCCACACCACAGCTGATCGACACCGGGTGACCACACGGGTCACCGACCCCTACAGCCATTCAGGAAATGACGCAGCCCATCGGCTGCCGCACCCGTGCGACGACGGGCGGGAGGCCCGGCGCCCCCGAACCCCGTGTTGGCCCCACGTCAACGACGGACGGTAAAGCCCTTACACAGCAAGGTGGTTCGTGCATGGAACGTATCAACGGGACCGCTGCCACCCGGCGCCTTCACCAAATCCCCACAACCGCGCACACACGCACGCACGCACTCCTGCCTGCGAGAGGCCGCGCCTGGTGCGCTTGGTCATGTGCTCTAGCGTTGCATTGAAGTGCTTGTGGAGACTTTGAGGCCGAGATCGAGGGATGCCGGGATGCCAAGTCTCAAATCAGGGGATATGCGTGCGTACCGCTGATGTCGCGCGACGCGTTGGGTACTCCGTTCAGCAAGTTCGCAATCTCGAGCACGACGGTGTACTTCCGCCCGCGATGCGCACCGCCGCGGGCTACCGGATCTATGGGGAGGTACATCTGCAGTCCGCAATGGCCTACCGAGCCCTCGCCGCGGGCGTGGGGCCGATCGAGGCCAAGAAGATCGTTCGGGCCTTCCACCGGTTTCCCACTTCGCAGGCGCTTGCCCTTCTCGACACGGCGCACGCCCGGCTCGATGCAGAGCGCGCGGAACTGAGGCGCGCTCAGGAGGCCGCCCACGCGATCTCCAGCGAGTCGATCGAAGACGTGCGCGCGTCGGACTCGATGAGCGTCTCCGAACTCGCCGCCGCCCTCGGTGTGCGCCCTTCGACGTTGCGGCACTGGCATGCGGAGGCTCTCGTCATCCCGGACCGCGACCCCGTGCGCGGATCGCGACGATACACACCGACTCAGGTGCAGGATGCGCGGATCGTTCACCAACTGCGCAAGGCCGGATACCGCATCACGCCCCTGCGGGCCCTCATGCCGGAGCTGCGGCGCGCCCGCCGATCGGAGGATGTCGTCTCGGCGCTGGCTGCCAGGGACGCCGGCATCACTGCTCGATCCAAGGCCCTCCTCGACGGTGCCGCCGCACTCAGTGCCGTGCTCTCCATTCACCGGCAAACGGCCTGATCCGGGATTGGCAAGCCACTTGATCGGCACGGCCGACAACGACACGAAGGCACGCGGCCGGGCGCACCCTGGTTTGACGAGACGACCCGGTTGCACCAGATCCTCGGTGCCGGGCCTGGACGGCGGAGAGGTCGACCGCGACCTGCACCGGCCGGTGGCCGAGCCGGTCGGTCCGGCCGGGTGAGCGTGGTGATCGCCGACGCGGGGAACTCGCGGTCGGCACCGAGGGCGAACTGTACGGCGGCGGGGAGAACACGGGGGTCAGCCACCCATTCACGCGATCACGTGGCTGACCCGGCGGTGTTCACGATGCTCGACGGCGTCGGGCGTTCACCGCCGGAGCGGTGTTTCCCCGGGTTCGACCGGGGCCTGGCTTGTGTGGTGTTTCGCGGTGGGGGCCCCGGGCGTAGTCCGAGCAGCAACGCGTGGCGTCGGGCGGCGCCGATGGCCGCAGTGCATGCCTCGGTGAACCAGATGATGTTGTAGTCCTCGTCCTTGGTCCCGGTGATATTGCCGGTCTCGGTCATGGGTACGCGCCCGACGCGGTTCCGGAGAAGGTCCGTGTTCCGGTGTCCCTCGTCACCTCGGAGCGCTCTGGTGTACGCGCGTTCAGACCAGGGGCCCACTGGTGTGACTTTCGTTTGCGCCGGGGCGCTGCCGGGAGCGGCGTACGGCGGAGAGCAGGCCGAGCACGATCCCGGCGCCGATCAGCGGCAGCCCACGGGCCCAGACGTCGGCTTCGACGCGGGTGGACAACAGGACGCACGACGCGGCGCCCAGGATCGGCAGGACGGTGGGGACGCGGAAATGCTCCCGCTCGTGCTCCCCGGGATTGCGGCGCAGCACGAGTACCGCGACGTTGACGGCGAGGAAGACCACCAGAAGCAGGAGGACCAGGGTCGAGGCGAGGGTGGCGACGTCACCGGTGAGGGCCAGGAGCAGGGACAGTCCGGTCGTCGTCGCGATCGCGGTCCACGGCGTGCGGCGGCTCGGCAGGACGCGGGCCAGGAAAGCCGGCAGCAGGCCGTCCCGGGCCATGCCGTACGTCAGTCGCGAGGACATGATGCCGGTCAACAGGGCGCCGTTGGCGACGGCGACCAGGGCGATGGCGCTGAACAGCCACTCGGGTACGCCACCGGCGATCTCGACCACTTCCAACAGCGGGCCGCTGGACGCCACCAGCCGGTCGGTGGGTACGACGGCGCTCGCGACGATGCCGACCAGCGCGTAGATCACGCCGGCCACGACCAGAGCACCGAAGAGGGCGCGCGGGTAGGAGCGTCGAGGGTTCCTGGTCTCCTCCGCGACGTTGACCGAGGTCTCGAACCCCACGAACGAGTAGTACGCGAGTACCGAACCGCTCAGCACCGCGCCGGCCGGCCCCTTGTCGTGGACGCCCAGCCGGGTCAGTCGCGACGGGTCGCCGTCGCCGCGCAGCATCACCCAGGCCCCCAGGCCGATGATCAGGATCAGGCCACCCGCCTCGATCAGTGTCGCCACGGAGTTCGCCCGCATCGACTCGCTGATGCCGCGTGCGTTGAGCAGGGCCAGGGCGATCAGGAACAACACCGCCACCAGTGCGATGGGGGCCGTGACGAACTCGGTCAGGTAGTCGCCACCGAAGGCCCGCGCCAACGCGCCGACCGACACGATGCCCGCCGCGAGCATGCAGAACCCGATCACGAAGCCCACGAACGGCCCGTACGCGAGGGTCGTGTAGTGCGAGGCACCGCCCGCCCGCGGGTACTTCGTGGCCAACTCCGCGTACGAACCCGCCGTCAACAGGGCGAGACACAACGCGACGACCAGCGGCACCCACACCGCCCCTCCGACCTCGCCGGCGACTTGGCCCACCAGGACGTACACGCCCGCGCCGAGCACATCGCCGAGGATGAAAAGGAACAGCAACGGCGTCGTCAAGGTCTTCTTGAGTCCGGGCCCGGCTGCCGCGACGGAGGGCACCATCGGTGTCTGCGATGTGGTCATGCGCACCCGTATGCCCCGAAGATCGATTCACAGACGCGGCACGGGCAGAGGTACGTCGAACGTTTCGGGTACGAGACGGCCAGGTTCGGGTAGTCGCCGCGCATGGCTCGACGACAGCAGTTGATCAACGCGTATGCCGAACGGGTTTGGGACGTACTCGCGGACGCGCGGCGCTATGCCGAGTGGGTCGTGGGCACCAAGCGCGTCGAAAGCGCCGATGACGCGTGGCCCGGCGAAGGGGCGCGTCTGGTGTACACGATCGGGTTCGGGCCGATCACGTTTCGGGACGAGTGCATCGTCCGGCTCTGCGAACCGGGCAGACGCCTGGAGCTGGAGGCGGTGGCTTCGCCGTTGGGGACGGCTCGCATCGGCATCGAACTGCTGCCGTGGGACACCGACACCCTGGTCCTGGTGGACGAGCATCCGCTCCGGGGCCCGGCCGCGCGTCTGCACGGCCCACCCGGCGAGTTCCTTCTGCACCTGCGCAACCGCAGGATGCTCCGCAACCTCGCCCGGGTCGCCGAGGAACCGTCGGAGGGCGAGTACGCTCCGGCGCCCGAAGCCGGCCCCCGATGACCGACGAGGCCGACGCGGTCGTCATCGGCGCCGGCCCGAACGGGCTGGTGGCGGCCAACATCCTCGCGGATCGCGGATGGCGGGTCGAGGTGCTGGAAGCCCGGGAGGCCCCCGGCGGCGCGGTGCACAGCGACCGCGAGGTGCATCCGGACTTCGTGAGCGACACCTTCAGTTCCTTCCACCCCCTTGCCGTTGCCTCGCCCGCGATCGCCGCACTGAACCTGCACGAGTTCGGACTTCGCTGGAGTCACGCCCCTTCGGTCCTGGCACACCCCCTCGCCGACGGACGATGTGCCGTCCTGCGGCGCGGCGTCGATGCCACGGCCACAGGGCTGGCAGCGGACTTCGGCACCGACGACGGGGCGGGGTGGCGCAGGCTGTCGGCGCTGTGGGACCGCTTGGACCCGCATCTGGTGAACGCGCTTCTGACTCCCTTCCCGCCGATTCGTTCCGGGATGGCGCTCGCGGCGCGACTCGGGCCGGCGGACGGCCTGCGGTTCGCGCGCATGATGGCCTTGTCTGTGCGCAGATTGGGCGAGGAGGAGTTCTCCGACGTCGGCGCCACGATGCTGTTGGCCGGCTGCGCGCTGCACGCGGATCTGGTGCCGGAGGCCGCCCCGAGCGCGGCATACGGCTGGCTCCTGGCCATGCTCGGCCAACAGTACGGTTGGCCCGTGCCGGTGGGCGGCGCGGGCACGTTGACCGACGCGCTGGTCCGACGCCTCACCGCCAAGGGCGGCAACGTCCGCTGCGGCACGCGGGTGACGTCGGTCGTCGTGCGCGGCGGTGCGGCTCTGGGCGTACGTACGGCGGACGGCGAGGCGGTGCGGGCGCGCCGGGCAGTGCTGGCCGACGTCCCGGCGCCGGCGCTGTACGGCGGGCTCGTCTCGTGGGACGACCTGCCCACGCGGCTGCGCGAGGACCTGCGCCGGTTCGCCTGGGACCCGGGGACGTTCAAGGTCGACTGGGCCCTCAACGGGCCGATCCCATGGACGGCGGACGCGGCGTCCGAAGCCGGCACCGTACATCTGTCCGGCGACCTCGCGGAACTCTCCGACTACGCCGTACAGGTGGCCTCGGGCAGACTGCCCGCCCGCGCGTTCCTGCTGCTGGGACAGATGACCACGACGGACCCCACCCGTTCCCCGGCCGGAACGGAATCCGCCTGGGCCTACACACACGTTCCCAGGCACGTCACCGAGGACCTCGACGGCCGCCTCACCGGACGCTGGGATCTCGCGGAGACGGAAGCGTACGCCGATCGCCTCGAAGCGCGGGTCGAGTCCTTCGCGCCGGGATTTCGCGCAAGGATCACCGCGCGCCGGATCATGTCCCCGCTCGCCTTGGAGGCGGCGAACGAGAGCCTGGTGGGCGGCGCCCTCAATGGCGGATCCGCCGCGCTGCACCAGCAGTTGGTCTTCCGGCCCGTCCCGGGCACGGGCGGATCGCGCACGCCGGTCCGCCGGCTGTATCTGGCCTCCGCATCCGCTCACCCCGGCGGCGGTGTGCACGGGGCCTGCGGCGCGAACGCCGCCCGCGCCGCGCTGCGCGCCGACCGCCTGGCGATCACCCGCGTCATCGGCTGTTGATCGCCCCCGCCGGGCACGTCGAGCGCTCGATCGCTTCGTGATCGATGTCGACGGGCGGTCTCGAGGTACCGTCGACCGAGGAAGGTGTGTGCGTGCGTAGCCCCGATGGGTTGCCGCTTGCCACCGGTGGGATTGCGGGGCCGCGGTCGTCTCGGTGACAAGCAGGCCCATGAGCGCTTCGGGGCCGCCGCCGCGCACGGCCGCGTTCGGCCGCGTTCGGGCGCCTCACGCGTATCCGCGTTTCGGTCGCCGTCTCCCGTGGGCTCAGGACGAATCATTCAGTCGGCGGTGGTCTTTCGCACTCCACTTGCGGGTGTCCCTCGGCCGGACGTAGGGCTCCTCGTCCTCGGGAAGGCCGCCGGCGATGGCGCGTCGGCGGGCGAGTTCGGCGTCGAACTCGAGCCCGAGCAGGACGGCGAGGTTGGTGATCCACAACCACACCAGGAAGATGATCACTCCCGCGAGTGTCCCGTAGGTCTTGTTGTAGGAGGCGAAGTTCGCGACGTAGAAGGCGAAGCCGGCGGAGGCGAGCATCCAGATCGCCAGGGCGAGGAAGCTGCCGGGGGTGATCCATCTGAAGCCGCGGCCCTCGGCGTTGGGCGCGGCCCAGTACAGGATCGCGACCATGATCGTCACCAGCAGGACCAGGACCGGCCACTTCGCGATCGACCACGCCGTCAGCGCGCCGTCGCCGATACCCAGTGCGGTGCCCACCTGTCGCGCCAGGGAACCGGTGAATACCACGATCAGCGCACTGGCGCAGGCGAGAATCATCAGCACGACGGTCAGGCCGAGGCGCAGCGGGAGGACCTTCCACACCGGCCGGCCCTCGGGCATGTCGTAGACGGCGTTGGAGGCCCGGATGAACGCGGCGACATAGCTGGAGGCGGACCACACGGCGACCACCAGGCCCACCACCGCCAGGAGCGAGCCCAAGCCACCGTTGTTCTGCAACTGGCGCACCGCGTCGGTGATCACATCGCGTGCCGAGCCGGGGGCCCACTTGTTCAGGTTGTCCAGCACCCGGTCGGTGGTCGATTCGCCGGCGATACCCAACAGGGAGACCAACACCAGCAGGGCGGGGAACAGTGCCAGTACGCCGTAGTAGGTCAGGGCCGCGGCCCGGTCGGCGAGTTCGTCGTCCTTGAACTCCTTGACCGTGCCGCGCAGCACCGCGAGCCAGGCCCGCTTGGGCAACTCGCTCGGCTGATCGGGTGCGCGTTCCTCGACCTGCTCGGACGGGCCAACGTCCTCGGGGCGGCCTTCGGCGTCGTCACGGTTGTGGTCGTCCTCGTGTCCCGGCCGCGGTGCGTGTGTCATGCCTGACGAGTTTCCGTCTTGGCGGCCCGCATGCCGATTTTGACATTCCTGATGGGGCTCGGGTCCGAGTCCGCCATGGACGACCATCCGCGGCTCGTGCAGACGGTCCTGGACACCACCGAACCGAGAATTCTGGTGGAGTTCTACCGCCTACTGCTTGGACTGTCGTATCGACCCAGCGACGAACCCCCCCGTGGAGGGGGCGTCCGACGAAGCCGACGGGCTCGTCCTGCGCGATGCCGACGGAACGAACAAGCTCGCCTTTCGGCGCGTCGACCACCTGACGCGGACGACGTGCCTCGGCACGACGTCCTGATGCAGATGCACCTGGATCTCGCCGTCCCGGGCACGACCGATCTGCATACGCAGCGTGAGCGCGTGCAGTCTCGGGACGCGGTTCCTGCCTGACGAGCACGACGACCCCGACGAACCGCTGTATGTGTTCGCGGACCCCTCTGGTTATCCGTTCCGCATCTTTGTCGCCTGACCGGCCCCCGGTCGGGACCAGCCGCGTTCTCGGCGCCGGCCCGGCCGCCGGCGGCCTGGTTGCGATGTTCGTCGGTGGGTTCTCGCGCGCTGCCACGGCATATCGCCGAATCCGGGCCCCGAGAACCGCATCCGCCCGGACACGGCACCCCCAAGCCCAGTCATCGGCCCGCCACCCCGCCGGCCCCCGGCCGCCCTCGGTTCCAAGCGTTTGCCCAGGCCCCCAACCCCGGTCCCCTCGACGAAGCGCTACCGGTACCGGTCCTGCGTGCCGGGGGCTGTGTCGTCGCGGCCGCCGGCTCCGAGCAGTCCGGTCGCGTCGAACGTGTGGTGCGCGGCGAGGCGCGGAAGTTCGGTGCGGGCCAGGCGGGTGACCAACGGCGGCAGGGCGGCGCGGACCGGCTGCAGTGCCCTGAGCCATGCGGGGGCGTAGACCGCGCAGGAGCGTCGTTCCACGGCTCGCACCATCCTGGAGGCGACGGTGCGCGCCGGGTAGACCTTGCGGGCCGGCCGGGGCATGTGCGCGCGCAACTCCCGCAGGACCGGGTGCTGGTCGGCGTCTCGGATCATGTCGGTGTCGGTCCAGTTCAGGTAGGCGACGCCCACTCCGACGCCCTCATGGGCGAGTTCCGCTCCCAGGGCGTGGGCGAACGATTCGACACCGGCCTTGGACGCGCAGTAAGCGGTCATCATGGGCGAGGCGCCCATGGCCGCCAGGGATGCGATCTGCAGGTAGTAGCCCCGGGAGGCGAGCAGGTCGGGCAGGAACGCCCTGGCGGTGATCGAGCTGCCGATCAGATTCACCTCGATCACACGCCGCCAGGTCGCGGGGTCGGACTCGGCGAACGGCCCACCCTCGGCCACTCCGGCGTTGGCGACGACCACCGACGGCGCACCCAACCGCTCGCGCACCTGTGCGGCGGTGCGGTGCATCGCCGCATCATCGGTGACATCGACCTCCCACCAGTCGGCTCGCCCCGGCAGGGACCGCGCGACGCGCTCCAGGGACCGCGCGTTGTGCCCGAGCAGCGCCACGACCGCGCCACGCTCTGCCAGTCCAACGGCCACGGCCGCGCCCAAGCCGCGCCCGGCCCCGGTCACGACGGCGACGCGCCCAGCCAGGGGTCGTGCCCTTTTTCGACCGATTACCGACATCCCGCCAGCCTACGTAGACGAGGTCTCGCGGGCCACACGGCGCTCGCGAGGCCCGTTCCGGGCGGGGGCCGGGGCCGGGAACCCGGGCGCCGTCGATTCCCGGTGGCGGCGACATGGCACCGCTTGGCGACCGTGCCCTCGTCCGGGCGTGGTTCGACGGCGGGGCCGGCACCTCTCGCCGGGGCGATGGGTGCCGGCCCCGCCGTCGTGGGGTTCTCGGGTCGATCGGTCAGACTTCGCCCCGCCAGGCGCCGGTCGCGGTGCCTCGGGATTCGATGAACGTCTTGAAGCGTTCGAGGTCGCCCTTGGCCTGACGGCGGACGAATCCGAGTTTGTCGCCGACGGTGTCGGCGATGCCGTGGGGGTCGTGGTCGAGTTGCAGCATGATCTTGGTGTGGGTGTCGCCCAAGCGGTGGAAGGTGACCACGCCGGCTTGGTGCACCTCGCCCTCGACGGTGGTCCAGGCCACGCGTTCGTCGGGGATCTGCTCGGTGACGGCGGCGTCGAACTCGCGCTTGACGCCGTGGACGTTGGTGGTCCAGTGGGTGAGCGTGGGGGTGCGCTGCTCGATGCGTTCGACGCCGTCCATGAATTGGGGGAAGTCCTCGAACTGCGTCCACTGGTTGTAGGCGACGGTGACGGGAACGTCCACTTCGATGGATTCCTCGATCTGGGACACGCGGCCAACCTTCCTCGATGACGTCGGTGTGACGGTGGACCGCTGCCCGATTTCTCCCTCCCGACACGCTTCACGGCGTGGAGGAGCCCGTGCGTCGGACCCCTTCGTCCGGTTCGCCGACTGGTGCGACACCACGACGGACCCCCGCCCCCTGGCGATCGGTTGGCGAGGCTGCCCCACGAAGTCTGGTTGGACTGGAGGTTCCAGGTCGCGAACTTCACCGAATGGCGGACCATGTCCACCCGCCTGGCGCGGAGCCACCCCAACGTGCAATGGAGCCCGTACGCCAACAGCGGACTGGACTGCGTCGGATACACCGGCAAGACCACCTACCCGCAGGCTTGTCCGCACACCGAGAACGCGCCGCCGATGGTCATGCTCGGCAACCTGCATGATTTCGCCACCGTCCACCCCTGGTCACGGGGCGCGGCGAAGGCGACCGGCGCGACCCTGGTCACATACGAGGGCTACTGGCACACCGTGTACCCGTCCACCTCCGCCGCCGGGCCGAGCACCTGCGTCAACGAGCTGATCGACGACTACCTGATCAACCTCAAGGTCCCGGCCGAGGGCACGAGTTGCCCAGCCGTCGACAAGCCGGGCGGCAATGCGCCCGCAGGACAGGGATGACCGTGCGGGACCACCGATAGCCACACGGCACCTCGAAAGCCTTCCTGTCAGCATCGACCCGCGAGGTCGTACGGTACCGGCGGCGTCCCCAGCGACATCCCCGAACGGCGCGATCCGCGCCTCCCTCCGCGTCCCCTGGTGGGGACACCCGGTCACGGGCGTCCCCACCACACGACCGGGACGGGTGCGGGACCAACAGGAAGGCGAGTCGGTCCGGCGCTCGCCGCACACGCGATCCGGGCATCATGCCGGCGACCGCGTCCCGTGTGTACCACCGTGCCGTCTACCTTTGGTTCGCCTTCGACGTACCCAGCCGCCGCCGCCGGCGGCGGTCGGGGACTATCAAGGAGGAGGACTCGGCTCTTCCAAGGCTTTCGTATGCGTTGATCGTTGCGGGACTCCGATGACGTGGCACGGTCGTCGGGGGCAGGCTGGTGATGTGTGTCATCGAGGTGGAGGGCTTGTTGCCGAAGTTGTCGGTGCGTCGGTTGTACGGCGAGAACCCGGACTGTGGGAAGACGACGTTCGGCGAGCAGGTCGAAGGGCTGATCGAGCGGTATCAGCGGCGCACCCCGGCCCTGCGCCGGGTGGTCGAGGCGGTTGCGGTGGCGCCGACAGGGTCAGCTGTTGTCCCTGATATCGGCCGCCTCGTCGGGTGCGAACGTCACGTCCGCAAAGGTCGTCCGGCATCCGGGGCCGTTCGGTGACTGCGCGAGGAATCCGACCTCGACCGGCATGTCGATCGGTGTTCCCAGGCTGCATACGCGACCAGCCACGTCCGGCCGTCGGCCGAGCTGTGCAGGGCGAACGCGTGGGTCATACGGGAAACGCGCAGGTATACGGCACCCCCTGCTACGTCCCAGGAGTTCGCGTCGTCGGACGCCCCGCGTGTCACGACCGAGACGAAGCTTCCCCGGCCCGCGGGCGAGAACTCGAAGCACAGCTTCAGCCAAGTCCAGAATGTCGTGCCGGTCGATCCCCGATGCGTCGGCAAGTGGTCGCGCACGTCCACGGTACGGTCCGCGAGGCCGGCGAGGAGCCGAGGGGTGATGTCGTTGTCGATCTGCGCGCCCCAGGACTTCCAGAACCGCGCGAGGTTGTTCTTTCGATTTCCTTCGCGGTGCACCCCGTTGCGCCGCTCCCAGTGGTACGAGGTGACCTTCGGGTCGATCACCGTGCGGTAGCCGAGCCGCCTCGCCCGCATCTGGTAGTCGAAGTCCGCGCAGGTTCTTCCTTGTGTACACGGTCGGCCGCGTCCTGATGAAGGCTCGGGATTCTTGAGATCCGCGGCGACCTTGCCCCCATCGAGCGCGAACAACTCGAGTGGAACCTCCGCACCTTGCTGATCCCCCTTGGCGACCAACCGCAGACACCGACGACGGACTGAGGCGACCCGTGCGGCGGGTGGCGCGCGAGCGACGCTCGGAGCGCCACGTTCCCGGCCGGCCGGTCTGTGCGAGGAGGATGTGGAGGTTGTACGCGGCGAAGGTGTTGCCGGCGGCGACCGCACGGCGGAACCACTCCTCCGCCTCCGCCGTACGGCCGTACGCGTGGAGGAAGACGCCCAGGTTGGGAGCGGCGAGGTTGCTCCCGAGCCGCGTTGCGGAACGTATCCTCGCCTCCTCGAGACGGCCGGAATCGGTGAGCAGGGGGAGGCCCAGGTTGTACGCGGCGTCGGCGTCGCCGGTGTCTGAGGCGCGGCGGTACCACTTCTCGGCTTCGGTGGTGTCGCCGGATTCGGCGAGCAGGAAGCCCAGTTGGAAGGCGACTGGTACCGACCGGGGCCGCCGGCCGGCGCGGCAACCCGGGAGCGAGGTCGTTGGCTGCCTTCGCGCTGAAGAACTTCACCGAGCGCGGGGAAGAGGGTGAGGATTCGATGAGCACCGTTGGACAGCCAGGCCACGGCAGTACCGATTCGGCGGGCAAACTCGTCTCACGAGCGTCGCAGCAGACTGGCGGGGGATTGGCGTTGAGAGTGCGCCGCAGGAGGTGGTGTCGGCGTTGGTGGAGTGTGGCCATCGCGACGAACTCCGTTTCCAGGCGCGGGCGGGGGAATGGTGTTGCGCGGGACTGGGCGTCGGCCGGCCGCGCGGGGTGAGCGGGACGGGGCGCTGGGGGCGTAGGCCGTTCGCCGACACCGGCTGGTGGGTGGCGGTGGAGACGGTCGCGAAGCACCTGGCCCGGTGAGGGCGCACGGCGGAGGCGATGGCCCTGGTCCGCCCGGCGGCGCAGCGCGGCCAAGGGTCCGCGATCAAGCGGCCGGCGGCATTGTCGGCCGGCGAAGGCCGGCTCGACGAGGCGATCGCGGTTCTGGCCCCACACACCTCGGACATGTTCCGCGCCCGGGAGTTGCTCGACCTCACCGCCGGACGCGGTCGTGCCGACACGGTGCTGCGCCTGTTGCCCGCGGTGCCCGCCGAACCGGCGTTCGGGGAGTTCCCCCGAGATCGTGGGTCTGCCCGCCGAGGTGTTGGAGCGCCAAGGCCGCGTCGACGAGTCCCCGGCCCTGTTGGCCACTCGCGCGGTTGCCCGCGGTCCAGCCCGGGAGTCGACGGGCCCGCCCGGGCGTCACGGTTCGAGGTCGACGACCCCCCTGCCGCCCGGCATGTCCAGCGGCACGGAGACCTGGTCGTGCGTGATCAGCCAATCGCCGTCGATCTTCCGGAAGCAGAAGGTGACCCGGACCCACATGCCGCCCATTGCCGTCCCGTCGGGCAGTGTGCCGCTGAGGCGACCGAAGGCGTGCGTGAACGCCACGTCTTCGCCCACTGTGGGCATCAGGTGGCGCAGCTCGTAGGTCACCTCCCGGAAGAACGTGAACACGTTCGCCCAGTTCTTGAGTTTCGCGTCGATCCCCACGTGCTGGAGCGGCGGATCGATGTCGAAGGACACGACGTCCGCGGAGTAGAGCCGCCTCAGGCCCTCAAGGTTCTTGGCCCGGATCGCGTCGACGATCCGGCCGATGTGGTGGCGGATGGCGGCTTCGTCCGTCTCGCGCTGTGTGGGTGTGGCTGTCCGTCCTTCCGTGCTGTGGGCGACGACGTGGTCCAGCAGTGTGTCCAGGGCGCTGACGTGGTGGGCGCCCGGGGTGAGTGTCGCGTGGTCCTCGAAGTCGGTGTGCAGGGACAGCGAGACCTGCCGGGTCACGGCACCCATGTGGAGCAGCTCGCACAGTGTCCGCAGCTGCCGGGCCGCGCGGGTGCCGCCCCCACCGCCGTAGGAGACGAACCCGACGGCCTTGTGGGTCCACTCCGCGTACAGGTAGTCGATGGCGTTCTTGAGGACGCCGGGGATGGAGGCGTTGTACTCCGGGGTGACCATGACGAATCCGTCGAAGCGGGCGATGGTGTCCGCCCATGCCCGGGTGTGCCCGTGCCGATAGCGCCCGGCGAGCGCGGGCAGTGGCTCGTCCAGGTGCGGCAGCGGGTGGTCGAGCAGGTCGATCACCTCGAATTCGGCGTCGCCGCGGCGGGTCGCCCGCTCGTGGACCCACCGGGCGACCTGGTCGCCCTTGCGGCCGGGGCGGGTGCTGCCGATGAGTATTCCGATCCTGGTCATCGCTGTCTCCCGAGGTGTCCTGCCCGGGCTCTCCGGGCCGGTGGTGTCTGTGACCAGTACGACGACGCGGCCCCGCGGAACGTCAGGGGGAGTCGTGGACCTGACAATCGGACGTGCTCTCTCGTCGGACCGGTGAGGGACGATCCGAACTTGGGGAGCCATCGAAACCATGACCGATCACGCGGCATCACGGCACGACGAGTCGGACGCGGGCTTGGGCGCGATCATCAGCGAGCGGCGGCGGCTGATCGGTCTCGCCTACCGGCTCCTCGGTTCCCTGGCCGAGGCCGAGGATGCGGTCCAGGAGACCTACACCCGCTGGTACGCCATGTCCCGACAGCGGCAGGACGCCATCGACTCGCCCGGCGCCTGGCTGACGACGGTCGCCACCCGCGTGTGCCTGGACCTCCTCGGCTCGGCGCGTGTGCGGCGCGAGCGCTACGTGGGCGAATGGATCCCGGAGCCGCTGCCCGAGCGGACCGACTGGATCAGCGGGCGCCCGGGTACCGCCGCGACCGACCCCGCGGACCCGGCCGACCGGGTCACGCTCGACGAGTCGGTGAGCATGGCGTTTCTCGTCGTCCTCGAATCCATGACCCCTGCCCAGCGGGTCGCGCTCATCCTGCACGACGTCTTCGGCTTCTCGTTCGCCGAGATCGCCGTGATCACCGGCCGTACCCCGGCGGCGTGCCGCGAACTGGCCTCCTCCGCCCGGCGCCGTGTACGAACCTCCCGGCCCCCCGAGGTTCCGGCGGCCCACCAGGCGGGCCTCGTCGCGGACTTCAAGCGGGCGTGGGACGCACAGGACATCAATGCCCTCGTCGGTCTCCTCGCCCCCGGTGCCACCTTCACGGTGGACGGCGGCGGCGTGGTCGCCGCCGCACTCCACCCGATCGAGGGCGGCGAGGGGATCGCGCGGTACCTCGCGGACCTCGCCGTCCGGGCGTCCGGCGGCCTGATGGTCCTGGAGCGCACGGTCAACGGTCGAGCCGGACTGGTGATCGAGCACGAGGGCGTCATCGTGGCGGTGTACGCGTTCGACGTCGCGGACGACCGGATCACGCGCATCTGGGCGGTGCGCAACCCCGACAAACTCCACCCGTGGACGGCGGGCTGACCGCAGGACCGGTTCAAAGTCGGGGCTGGTGTGCGAAGTTGCCGGTCCCAACAGTTCGCCTTCATGACCATCCGAACACGGACGTTCGTCGGAGCCCCGAACGACGCACCCGTCCCCGACGCGTTGCCTCTCCCGTCGTGGACGAGAGCGACGACGTACGTTGCCCGACCCGGAGGGCGCCGGACGATCCGTCTGCTTCGGCGAGTGCGGCCCGCCGACCCAGCCGGTGTCGTCGGCGACGGATGCCTGGTTCGAGGAAGATGACAAGGCCGAAACCCTGGTGAACACCGCACGACGCCCGCTTCCTCGTGTCGGGCGGGGTCGGCTCGACGCGTATCCGAATCACACGAGGCGCAGGGTGACGTGTGTGATGTGGTGGCGCGGTTCCTCTCGGATGTCGATGCTTTCGGCGAGGTGTTCCACGATGGCCAGGCCTCGACCGGGTTCGCCGTCGGCGCATGGGGGGAGGGCGCTCGTTCGGCTCGCCGGAGTCGACGACCCCGACGCTCAGGACACGGTCGGTCAGGACCAGGATGGTCGCCATGTCGGCGCGGCCGTGCCGGGCGGCGTTGGCGGCCGGTTCGCCGACGATCAGGACGGCGGAGTCCAGGTCGTCTCCGGTCACACCCCAGGAGGCCAGGAGGGCGTGGGCGAATCGGCGGGCGTCGGAGACCCGGCACTCCTGGGCGGGCAGGGCCCGCGGCGGCGCACCGGCGCGGGGCCCCGGGTGGGGGTGGTTGCGTGGTGGTCGGTGACGGTGTCCGGTGGCGAAGCTCTCCGGTCTGGGCCGGCGGCGTTGCGTCCGGTGGGACGAACATGGCGAGGCTCGCGATCTATATCGGTCCCGACCCCCGAGGGGGTGACACCGCGGCACCGACCCCAGGGCAGTGCTGCGCCGCCGAATCACCGATGGCGGCCCGCCCCCAACCCCAACCCCAACCCCAACCCTCACCCCACCCCGACCACCGACGGCGAACTCGTGAAACCACCAAACGAGACGACGACACAGTTCGTTTCCATCCGCTGGGAAACGCCTGAGCACGCCCGATGGTCCCGCTGCCCGTACCCTGCCGGGGCGGCGACCGGCGGCGCGTGGCGCGCCGTCACGGGAGCGATGTCGTCCCGCGATCGGGCCACCGGAAATCGGGGTCCGCCGTGGTGCGGAATCCGCTCCGTCCGCGTCGGGCCGGCATCGCGCGCGATGTCCCGGCCACTTTTCACGCCCGCCGGCCGACTGGTAACTTGCCTACTCCCTATAGCCGTTCGTCAAGGGACGCCCGTGACAGAGGACGACCACGCGCAGTCGTTGGCGGAGGAACTCGGCCACGCTCTTCAAGGGTATATGTCCGTTCTCGGCGAGATGGCGATGGCAAGGTCGTTGGACAACGGCGTGCACGGGCCGAACGCCTACTTCGAAGAAACCCGACGAAGAAGCAGACGACTTCTGTCGGTGGTCCACCGGGAACTCGCGAAGCAGGTGGGGGCCGCCGCGGAGCGTGCCGCGGGTGTCGAGGTCGCCTCGGGCCGTCCGGCGAGCGTGGTCGATATCCTCAGGTTCCTGCCGGACCACGTGTCCACCGTCCCGGACCGCGCCGATGTACCCACGCTGGAATCCGACCCGCCCGCGGTGGTCCTCGCTGATCAACTCGCCCGGGGAGCGCGGGGAATCGCCGACCAAGTGCCCATGGACGACGCGGGCGCCCATCCCATGGCCTGGCAGCTGTTGGAGGTGGCCGTAGGCGCGGCCAGGCGGCCCGAACATGCGAAGGACGTCCGCCCGCTCCGGTACGCCATCGAGATGTACGTCGAGGCCGAGTGCATGTCTCGCGATCCGTCCTGGCGAGTCCGTGAGCGCGCCTCGGAGCCGCAACTGGCCGCGGAAACCTGGGTTGTGCGGTGGATGACCGAGGCGACCGCCGAATTCCTCGACAAGACGACCGAGGTGTTCGTCGCCCGGCGCGACGACTACCTGCCCGCACGCGCGGAGGGCGTCGCCGGCGGCGTGGCGCGGATGTACGCCCAACGTGGGCAGGGGCAATCCGTGGCACAGTCCGGGGAGTTGCCCGACAGGACCGCGGGTGGTCGTCCGGTGCCCGTAGTCGGAGCGAGGGCGAAGACAGGTGCCCGGCATGCCGACGGCGCCCCGGTGGCGGGCCGCGTTTCGAACGCGCCGGCCGAAGTCAACAGGGTCGAACCGGCGGCCCCGGCACCGGGCGCGAAGAGCGCGACCTCTTCGTCCCCGACGCCCGCCCACCACGTTGCCGCCATCGGCATGCGGGCGGTGGACAAGAACCTGTCGGCCGCACCACCTCCCGCGATCGGTCCGGGGAGCAGCGACGCCGCCGTCAACACCACCCGCGAAACACGCATCCCCACCCGCGCCCAAACCGCCCGAATGACCAGGTAGACGCACGTAGCCTGGTGCGTGTCCGCACGCGGTGGTCACGCGGATCCGCACGTAGCCGGTGCGGGGAACGCGGCCGATCGATTCCGATCGGCGGTCGGCGGTCGGCGGTCGGCGCCGCGTCGCACGACGTGCTGACCACCGGCCGACGCCCGGAGCATCACACGCTCTGCCCGGCGATCCCGGCCCCGCCGAACCCCGGCGTGACACCCGGCGCCGTACGCGCGTCGTCACCGTGTCGCTTCGTGTCGGAAACGATCGGCCTGCCTGTTGCCTGTTGCCTCCTGCCTGCCGTCTGCGGTCTGCCGTCTGCCGCCGATCGGCGACCGGGCGACCGGCAACCGCCCGGATGCTGGTCCGTGGCCGCTTCGGGTGCGCCGGGGTTGCCACGCGGCAGTGCTACCGCAGGCACGAGAGTCGCGAGGGGAGGGTCAGCGCCAGGGCGCCACCGGCCACGGCGAACGATACGGAGGGCGACCCGGGCCGGGAGCGATGCGCCCAGGACGCTAATGTCCAGGGGCACCAGGGTCAAGGCGCCGACGGCGGGTGCCGAGGATGACGCCGGCCGCCGAGGTGACGACTGCCCCGGCCGCCACCATGCGTAGTACTCGGCGTCTCCCGGCTCCGACGAGCCGGTGGAGCGCGAACTCGCGGCGGCGCCCAGCGACGGAAGCCGCTGGGAAGGGCCGGGCCGTGCTTGGAGATCCCTTCCGTCCGCTCAACGGAGGTTCCCCGGACTGTGTTTGGAAGCTGCCGCGCCGGGAGCCTGATGTCGTCCGGAAGACCTGAGATCGAGGACCCGCGCATCCCACGACCCGCGCCGTCGACGAGTCGGTTCACGCGGGCGGCTTCTGCGGGGCCGACAGGAGGCTGGTTCCCAGGGCGGTGGTGGTGTGCAGAACCGTGTTGGCTTGGCGGAGGCTGGTGACCAGGCCGGTGGCCCGGAGCGCGGCGGCGTGTTGGGAGGCCGACGCGTTGGAGATTCCCAGGTGTCGGGCCAATTGTGTGGTGGTGTGACCGCCCGGGTCTGCGAGCGCCTGCAGGACGGCCGCGCGTGTGCGGCCCAGGAGCGTCGCCAGGCTCTTCGCTGCGTGCGCAGGAGCCGGTTCGCGGACGAGGTCGTTCGTCCGTGGATCCCGGAGCGGCGGGTAGATCAGTACGGGGGTGTCGACGTCGTTGAGTAGTGCCCGAGGGCGTGGGCCGCAGAAGACGTGCCCGCACAGGAGGAGCCCGCGACCCTCCAGATGGAAGTCGACGTCACCCTCTCCGGGGAGGCCGGGAAGCTCCAGTACCGGTTCGCGCCAGTGCGCGTGCGGATGCAGTCCGGCCAGCAAAGCGCCGATCCCGGCGCGTGCCATGATGTCGATACGCCGGGCTCGGTCGGCGTCCAAGACGGCGCGCATGCGGTCGGCGAAGGGCGTTACGGCGATGTCGTGATAGGCCGCCAGGGTGTCGGCCACCGTGTCCAGGGTGTCTCGGTCTCCGTCGGCCAGTTGCCGCACCCACGCGGGCGGGCGGCGGTGCGATGACAGGCGTTGTACATCGATGGCGAGGCGCTCGCGTGGCGTGGCCCGTATCGCCTCGAAGACCCCCGTGCCGGGGAACGCCGGCGCGCTGGGGGTGAGGAAGTCCGGTACCCAGCCGACAGCCGGGACCAACGACCCGAGCAACGACGCGCGAGGGGGCAGCCGTTCCAGCACATGACTCCGCCAGGCACGGAAGAGCGGGACGGAGCCCCGGCGCAGGACTTGCAGACTCATCACCGCCTCGCTGATCGGAAGCGCGCGGTGGTGAGCGAACGCCACCCCCGTCAGATCCCGAGCCGTGAAGTGAATACGTAACATGTGCCCCCCATTGTCGGTTTACCCGCCGCCGCAGCCCGGCGGCCGGTGATATTCGGTCACGCCCGAAAGTTGTTGTCGCGATCGGTGCGACCGAAGAGGCTTTACCCAGGCGCAAGGCATGAAGCCTCCCGTCCCGCGCCCCTGACGATTCGCGGCAACGTGTTCGGAACACGCGGTGACCCGCAATAAGGTACTCGCGGTGACAAGCGGGTGAATTCGGTCGCCTCGGGGCCCAGCCCTCGGATTTCAGGGCGGATGCCGTTCCGCGTTCGTAGGCGAGAAGGACAAGGCAAGGCACGAACTCGGTGTTCCTACCGAAGGAGAGATCCACGCGTATTCGTCGTGCGATCGCGGCTGTCGACACCGCGCCGCTGTTGGGCGGCTCGGTCGCGCCGGTGTTTGCCGCCGCGTCCCAGGCGGCGGCCGCCGCTTCCGCGGTCGGGTCCGACTGTTTTGCGCGGGGGAGGAAGAGGCCGGTATCGCGGGGCCCGAGGTCTCCTTGCGGCCGGGCGGCGAGCCGTACCCTACGAGTCGGTGTGGCCTTTGTCATCGGGGGTGACGGGTGGAACGCGGGGAACTGATCGCGGGGCGTTACGAGTTGCTGAAACGGCTCGGCCGCGGCGGGATGGGTGAGGTGTGGGCGGCGCGGGACCGGGTGCTGCACCGGGACGTGGCGGTCAAGATGCTGGTCCTGGACGAGGCGGTGCACGCGGACCTGCCGCGCCGGTTCGAACGCGAGGCGGTGGCCGCCGCGCAGATCAACCATCCGAACGTGGTCGCCCTGTACGACCGGGGGATCCACGAGGACCTGTGGTTCCTGGTGATGGAACGCGTCGAGGGAGCCGACCTCGCCGAACACATGCGCGACGGGGAACCCGTGGATACGGACCGCGCGCTCGCCATCGCGCGCGAGATCTGCGCGGCACTGGCCGCCGCGCACCGGGCCGGCGTCGTCCACTACGACATCAAGCCGCACAACGTGATGATCACCCCCGACGGCGCCGTGAAGGTCGTCGACTTCGGCATCGCCGGCTTTCTCCAGGCCGCCTTCACCCTCGCGGCCTCCTCCCAACTCGCCCCCGCCGGCACCCCGCAGTACGGCGCGCCCGAGCAGTTCCTTGCCGAACGCGGCGACGCCCGCTCCGACCTGTACGCCCTCGGCAGCGTGCTGTTCGCCCTGCTCGCCGGCCGACCACCGTTCACCGGCCACACCAGCTTCGCGATCATGCAACGCAAGCTCACCGAGGACGCCCCACACCTGGACACCCTCCGCCCCGGCCTGCCACCCGCCCTGACGGAACTGGTCGCCGCACTCCTGGAACGCGAACCCGACCGGCGCCCCCAGAGCGCGGAAGAGGTCCACGAACGCCTCGGCCGCCTCGGCACCGCCTCCGCCGCCCCCGGCACGTCCGCCGCGACCACCGTCACTGCCCCACGATCCCCGAAAACGACTCCACCGCACACACAACGCCCGCCGGCTGACGACGGCGCCTTCGACATCTCCTGGACCGGCCGGGAACCGATCACCGACTACGCCCCTTCGAGGTTTGACACCTCCCAGTCCGCCGTGCTTCGTGTCGTGATCACCTTGGCGGTCGCGGTGGCCTCCTTCTTCGGCGTGAGCGTCACGGGCGGCTTCGACGACAGCGAAGACTCCTACATTTGGTTGATCCCGAACGCGGTGGGGATCCTGGCCGCAATCTGGCTATTCATCAGCCTCATCCTTCTGCAGATGGGGGTGCGCGCGAACGGACGACACCGGCACGCGCTCCCGAACAGGGCGCCCTGGTCCCTCCACGTCGGCCCCCAGGGCATCGTCACCACCGACGGCTTCCGCCGCACCGTCACCTGGGACCAGGTCGAGACGGTCACCACGGAGGTCGTCGTCGCCCCCGTGCCGTACGCCTATCGCGGACTGTACGTCCACTTCGTCGATGACGCCGGTGGCACTCCCCTACGTCCCGCGGGCTGGTTCTACCCCGACAAGGCTGCTTCCGGCACGGTGGGCCGCATCCCCCTGTGCATCCTGGGCCCGTTGACCGAACAGGAGTACGACGAGCTCACTCGGGCCCTCACCCGCCACGCCGGCGCCCGGTGGCGTCCGGAACTCGGTCACACGCCGTATCTCCGGGAAGGGGGCGCGGTCCGACGACCGGCCGGGGACGACGAGCGCCGGATCGCGTGAGCGTCGACCACGGGGGTGTCGACTCCAGCGCTCGTCCCGATGGCGGTCGACCCCGCGTTGTTCACCAAGACGTCGATGCCCACCCGGCAGCGCGGACGCACCACCCCGGGTCTCGACGACCGACGCGGCATCGGTCAGGTCCGCAGCGAACGCCGACATGCCGACAACGCCGGCCATCCGCGCACCGCGCGACCAGCATGCAGCGGTCGCCAACCCGATTCCGGCCGCCCCGCCGGTCAGCACCGCGGAGGGCCCGGCGAAGCCCCGCTCCCCGGCGGCGAGTTCGTCTCGGCAAGATGCACAGGCGAGACCTGCGGCCCACCGGCGATCCGGCACCCCGGCCGTGCGGCCTTTCGTTCGGCGCATGCGGCCCAGGCCAGGGCGGCCGCGAGGGCGGCGAGCAGCAGTGAGCACAGGTGCCACAGCACGCGGAAGAGCTGGATGACGGAGTCGTCGAGGTCGTCGGCGCCGAGGGGGAGTCGGTGTTTCCCATGACGGTGAGCAGCGTGGCGGTGGCGCCGGACGGACGGCCGGCCGGCGGTGACCTTCGGCTGTGAGGTCGCGGTGCCGGCATGCCGCTGACCGTATTCCCGCACGGCGCGCCCCGGGTGTCCGCCGTGCGCAGGCCGGCCGCCCGGGGGAGTGCCGGCGGCTTGGGGCCGGGTGCGCCGGCGGTGAGTGGTCCACGCCCGGCGGATCAGACGTCGGACGGTGATGATGGAGTCGCGGCGTGGGTGGTCGAAGAAGACGTCGACGACTGCGGTGCGCTGCTCGGAGCAGCGGGCGAGGCGGTGAAAGGCGGTCCGCCGGGCGTGCGTACGTCCACATGTTCCTCGCTCCGCTGGCCCGACTCGCCCGACTCGCCCCGGGGTCGGGCAGGTTGCCGCTGTGGATCCGTGCCTGTGGGGTCGTGCTTGATGCGCCCCCGGCGACGTGTGCCGTTCCGGCGGCCCGGTCAGCGGGACAGCGGTATGAGTACGAGCAGCGGTACGAACAAAGTCCACTGGGGCAGGGTGAACACCGCGCCGCCGAAGGCTGCCACATTGACGGTGAAGAACACGCAGGTGAACGCGGCGGCGATGAACCAGGCGAGAGCCAGAACCGGCCGGGCGGCCTTTCGTTCGGCGCGTGCGGCCCAGGCCAGGGCGACCGCGAGGGCGGCGAGCAGCAGTGAGCACAGGTGCCACAGCACGCGGAAGAGCTGGATGACGGAGTCGTCGAGGTCGTCGGCACCGAGTAGGGGGTCGACGAATTCGGAGGTGCCGAACAGGTGAAGTCCGGTGATGCCCGCGGCAAGGGCGGCGGCGGTCCACAGCGGCCAACGGCGGCCGGCCGCGGTCGTGGGGGTGATGATGGCGGTGCTTGACACGGAAACCTCCGGTGTGGGGCGGGTGTTCATCGGATCTCAATGCCGCGCGAGATCATCGCGGCCAGTTGGCCGGCCAGCCGGGGCGTCGGGGATTCGCCGACCAGCGCGACATGGAAGAACACCGCTCCGGCCAACGTGTCCAGGAGCAGGTCGACCGGCGTGTCGGTGGCGATCTCGCCGCGCTGCGCGGCCCGGTCGAAGACGACCGCCAGTCGGTCCTTGGACGGAGCCAGGAAATCCGTGCGGATACGTGTCCTCAGGACCGGATCGGCGGCGAAGTCGGCGAGCAGCCCCGGCAGCGCCGCGCTGCCGGCCGGTGTGCGGAACTCGTCGATCAGGGATTCGAGCAGCTCGGTCAGGTCCCCGGTGAGTGTGCCGGTGTTCGGGATCGGGGCGTCGTCGGTGGTGGTGAACACGGCCTCGAAGACCAGTTCCGCCTTCCCCGACCACCGCCGATAAATGCTGTCCTTGCCGACCCCGGCACGTGCTGCCACGGCCCCGATCGAGGTCGCCGCGTAGCCGACCTCGACCACCAGAGCCCCGGTCGCGCCGATGATCGCCGCGTGCGAACGGGGATCCCTGGGACGCCCCTTGGGGGAGGAAGAGGAACTCATGGTCTTACCTTACGGGTCGACCCGTTTGATAACAACGAGCGGGCGAACCGAACCTCCTCTTCGCCTCGGGCGCAACGGTTCGAGCGCCGGCGACGCAGTTGCTCTCGTCGACCGTCGCTTCGACCTTCGGGTACCAGTGTTCGTCCGCCGGTTCCGGAAGATGCGGACAGTCAACGGACTGGGGAGATCCGCATCGAAGTCCTCGTTGGCCCCCGGTGTTTCGCCGGTTCGGGGGACGGCGACGGTGGGGCGAGCACGTGACGCGCGGTGTTGGCGGCGTCCGTTCCCGGAGATGTTCCTGCGGTGGGCCGCGGCCACGGAGCGGGACGTGGACACCGTGCCGATCAAGGTCGGGAAGAACGCGGGAAAGCACCCCGCGATCGCCTTCCTGTACCGGCCCTCGCCGAAGCCGAGGAAGCCGGCGCACCCACCGACGCCCACCTCGTCGGCCCGCGCCGGCCCTGCCCCCGCCCGGATCACCGGTGCGGGCAGCGGCACCAACGCCGAGCCGATGGAACGGTTCGCCCGGCAAGTCCTCGACGGCGATCGCGTGCCGGACGACTTGGCCTGGCAGGCCGAGAACGGCTCCGACGACGTCATGGCTCGGTTGCTTGCGCAGACCCGGGATGGAAACGCCGAGTGATCCCGATGCCGCCCCACCGCACGAAAGTGCTCAGCGTCCCCTTGGCGCAAGAGGGCTGGGCGAGCCAACGAGACCATTCTCGGCGCCGACGGCTGTACGCCTACTACTGGACCCCGGGAACGCGCACGCGTCCGCAGCGAGATGGGCTTCCGCCGGGGCGGACGCCCCCCGGTGGAGACACGAGGCCGGGGGCGGGGCAGGGGCGGCGCGTTTGCCTGATCGGGTGAGCAGCGGTCGATGTCGTGCCGGTCCGCCGTGCGCTCGGCGCGTCGAGCATCAGCGGGCCGGCGTAGCGGATGTTCGGGGGTGGCCGGCGGCGGCGTGGTGCGGCCGGCCACCGATGTTCAGGCGGCGAAGCCTCCGTCCACGGCGATGGCGGCGCCGGTGATGTACCGGCCGCCCTCGCCCGCGAGGTGGGCGACGGTCGCGGCGACGTCCGAGGGCTGTCCGTAGTGTCCGAGGGCGGTGAGGTCCTTCTGGGTGTCGGCGCCCGGGCCGTCGGAGGGGTTCATGTCGGTCTCGATGGGCCCGGGGTGGATCAGGTTGGCGGTGATTCCTCTGGGGCCCAACTCGCGGGCGAACGATTTCGTCAGGCCGATCAGGGCGGTCTTGCTCGTCGAGTACAGGGAACCGCCTGAGAACGCGGAGCGTTCGGCCATGCAGCTGCCGATGTTGATGATCCGGCCTCCTTCAGCCATGTGCCGGATCGCGGCCTGGGACGCGACGAAGGGCGCCCGCACGTTGACGTTCAGGACCCGGTCGATGTCCGCCTGCGACAGTTCCTCGACAGGGCCCAGGACGCCGATGCCCGCGTTGTTGACCAGTATGTCGAGCCGACCGAACTCGGCAGCGGCCCGATCCACCGCCTCGCGCACCGCCGCCGGGTCCGCGCTGTCGGACCGTACCGCCCAGGCCCGGCGGCCCAGTGCCTTGATCCGATCCACCACGTCCGCCGCGCGCTCGGCATTGTGCTGATAGGTCAGCGCGACATCGGCTCCGTCCTCGGCCAGCCTGAGCGCGACCGCCTCGCCGATCCCCCTGCTACCGCCGGTCACGAATGCAACCTTGCCCTGAAGCACCGCAGTCATGTTCGCTCGTCTCTGTGTTGCGTTCGTGGACATGTCGATGCTCGTGGGTCTCCAGTCGGGAGTCTGGCGACATTCGGACGTCGCGTTGGCAAGGTGGACGCACAGCCAACCGCAACGCGGCTACCCCGCTCCGCGAGAAGCTGCGTGCAGGCGCAACCCGTTACCGTGCGGCCATGACATTTCCCAGCGAGCGGTTCGAAGGATGCTTTCCCGAGCTCTTCGGCTTCGTGCTGCTGGATGCCACAGGGCTCGACGATCTCGGTGTCGGCAGCCCTGTCGGCAGGAATCTGCTGCAGTTGTTCAGCACGAGTGAGCAGGGCGATCGGGTCGTACGGGACGGCATCGCGATTCCCGCGCAGAACATCGATCCCGGTTTCTACACCGTGCTCGTACGCCACGCCCGCGGCCCTTCACCGTGGCAGGACCCCAAGGTGACATCCGCCGGGTGGGTTCTGCACGTCCGGTCGGGAGAACTGCTGCTGTGCGGCCTGGGCTACCTCACGAAGTGGACGCCCGACCATCCCCGGCATCGGCGCATTTCCGTACCACCCGGCTGGTACGAAGTGGAAGTCCGCGGACACCGATTGCACCCCGACGACCCCGACGACGCCGCCTACGAATTCGTCCTGAGCGGTCCGACCGGCGCCCGGCCCACATTCCATGCCCACCTCAACCACGGCCTCAACCTCAACGACAACGATTGATCACATCGGACTCATTCGCCTACTGCGGGTGCTCCTCAAAGGCGCTGCCCCCGAGCAATACGGAGGCTGAGCCCGGGACATAGTCATAGATCCAGCTCCGGATGCCGTCATTGGGACGGTAGGACTCCGCGCAGGTGACGAACTCGGCAACGCTGTGGCAGGCGGCGACGCTGGGATCGTTGGGGAACTCGCTCTGCGGAACAGGCGCGGGGGCGATGACCTGCCATGGGCGGCCGACACGTCTGCGTCCGCTGCTCCCCGCTGCGCCCCGACCCCGCGCAGCGCGGCCGGCTCGTGGAGATCCGCGACAACCTGCTCGACCGGATCGCCGAAGCCGAGCGCGAAGGCCGGCGCGGCGAGATCGACGGACTCCGCGTCAGCCTCGCCGGTGCGGAATCCAGGATCGGCCAGATCGATGCGGCGGCATCGGGCGGGCCAGTCGTGCTCGGCATGCCGATGCCGAGAGCGAACCGGCACGGGTGATCAGGCAGCGGGTGGGGACGAAGCGGCAACCCCTCATGCCGATCGCCGTCGTCGCGGTGTGGCCGCCCGAATGTCGGGGCGGTTACCGGACGCGTTGGCCGGCTTTGGTTGGAGAGTGCGCCTTCGTACAAGGCGAGTGCTCGGGCTCCCCGGCAATCTGGACACACGCCGTCGGCGTCCGTTATTTCGATGACGGCACCCACAATCGCAGGGAGTCGGGAATCAATGCGCATACGCCGGACGTCGGCAGCCGTCGCGCTGGGATCATCACTGGGAATCGGTGCCTCGGGTGCCGCACCCGTGTCGGGCGTGGTTGGCCGTCGTGGGCGGCAACGCCCGGGCCCGCAGGTTCTACACACGCAACGGCTCGACCGACGAAGGCCCGTTCGCCTATCCGGCGGACGGCGCCGCGGGCCTCGTCCTCGTCCCCTGCCACCGCTACATCAAGCCTGTCGAAAGACATCCGACGAACTGCTGACCTTCACTCCTGCGGCGGGTGGGATGTTCAGTGGATGCCACCACCGGCGGTGTCCTTGACGAGGCAGCGACAGCGCCTGCTACACCCGCCCGCCCGGGTCGTCGACGCGGGCGGCGAGACGCCGACCCACGGCGCCGGCCGAATCCCGGTGGCAGCGCGGCGAACATCGCCTTGCGGCGGGAGGAAGGTACGCCGCCTACGCCGTCTTGGCCCGGTAGACGAAGGCGGGCGGAAGGTTCCGCCACACGGTCCGGGTGCGTTCGACGGTGCCGAAGGCATCGGAGAGTTCGTCGGCGAAGCGGCGTGCCGTCGGCATCCAGGCGGCGTGCCCGTACGCGAACGTCGTCATCCACCCGCCCGGTGTCAGCGCGCCGGTGACCGCGTCGAGGATCTCCCGGCGGACGCCGACCGGCATCACCGCCCAGGGCAGGCCCGAGACGACGGCGTCCACCCCGCCGGACGGGACCAGCCGTGACAGGTCCGCGGCCGACCCGTCGACGACGTCCACGTCCACCCGGGCGTCCGGGAGAGCCGCCCCGGCGCCGGCCGCCACCAGCGCGGCGCGTCGGGCCAACCGGCCCCGAAGGCCGGCGGCAAGGTGCGGGTTCACCTCGATCGCGACGAGGTGCGCACCGGGCCGCATGCGGGCCAGCAGCACATCGGTGACCGCGCCGGTGCCGGGCCCCAACTCGACGACAAGCGAGGCGTCGCCGAGCCCGATGCCGTCGGTGAGGCAGTCGGCCAGACCGTGCGAGCTCGCCGCGACGGCGCCGGTACGGAGAGGGTGGCGGAGGAACTCTCGGAAGAACATGCCGAAAAGCTAGGAACGCGGGCCGTCGCCGCACGTCCCCCGGTGAGTCGCGGATGATCGTCCCGCAGGACACCGCGGTGTCCTCCTCGCGGACCGGACCGTCATCCTGAGGTGCCGCCGCCATCCCCCTCCCCGGTACGAGGCGCCGGGACGGGGCCGAAACCTAGCCTGGGGAGCGTGCCCCGCCTCCATCGATTGATTCCGTGGCTGCGCCACCACCGGTGGCCGGTCGACGCCGTGCTGATCGTCGTCCTGGCCTCGCCCAACGACCGGCTGCACGGACCGGGTTGGCGGCCGGTGTGGGTGCAGGTCACGTTCACCGCGGCGCTGCTCCTGCCGCTGCTCGTCCGCCGCCGGTTCCCGCGTGCCTTCGCCGTCTGGGTCGTGGGGGTGGCGTGGCTGCAGTACGCCGTCCACCCATGGCGCGGCGAGCCGCGACTGTGCGACGCCGTAGTGTTCGTCGCGATCTACACGCTGGTGGTCCGCGGCCATCGGCGTGCCGCCGCCGCGATGTGCCTCGCGGTCGCGGCATGGTTCACCGCGTACGCGCTGACCTGGTACCTGGACGAGTCCGGGAACTGGTCCAACGTCGCGCTGCTGGTCGCGCTGATGTTCGGCAGCTCGTGGATGCTCGCCGAGTACGTCTTGGCCCGCCGCGCCTACCTGGCCGAGGTCGTGGAGCGCGCCGCGCACGCCGAGTCCGAGCGCCGGGCCCACGCCCGCGCCGCCGCGGCCGAGGAACGGGCGCGCATCGCCCACGAGTTGCACGACGTCCTGGCCCACAGCGTGAGCGTGATGGTCGTGCACGCCGAAGGCGCCCGGCTGGCCCGGCACAAGGAACCGCAGGTGGTCGGCCGCACCCTCGACACGATCTCGGCGACCGGCCGCGCCGCCCTGGACGATCTGCGCCGCCTGCTCCGCGTGGTGGCCGAGCGCGAGCCCCAGCCCACCGTCCAGGACCTGCGCGGCCTGGTCGAGCAAGCCGGCACCGAGCAGCGCCCGGTACGGCTGACGCTGCACGGCAGCCCGGACGCCTTCCCGGCCAGCGCCGGCCTACAGGTCTTCCGCATCGTCCAGGAGGCCTTGACCAACTTCCTCAAGCACGCGGCCCCGGACGCGTCGGCGCATGTCCGTGTGGACTTCGGTGACCCGGGCCCCGGAAGGGTGGCGCAGGTCGAGGTCGTCAACACCGCCGGCCATCGCCCCCGGGCGGCAGAGTGTGTCGACGAAACGCACGAAACCCTCGTGAGCGGCCCCGCCCATACCGCGGTGGCAGGGCACGGCCTGGCCGGCATGCGGGCCCGCGCAGCGCTCTTCCACGGCACCGTGTACGCGGGCACGACCCCGGAGGGCGGATACCGCGTCCGTGCGGAACTCCGCCTCCCCGACTCGGCGTTCCACCACGCCCCGGTCCAGGATGCGGCGGTCGCACGATGACCGGCCCCCTCGACGCCGAGATCCGCTCCGGCGAACCGTCCCCGGCACGCGTCCTGCTCTGCGACGACCAAGAACTGATGCGCGTCGGTCTGCGCATGGTGGTGGACAGCCAGGATGACCTGACGGTCGTCGGCGAGGCCGCAGACGGCGGCCGCGCCGTGGAACTCGCCGCGGCGCTGCGCCCGGACCTCGTGCTCATGGATGTGCGCATGCCCGTACTGGACGGCGTCGCGGCCACCGGTCGTATTGTCCGCGAACTGCCCGGCGTGCGCGTCCTGGTCATCACGACCTTCGACCTCGACGAGTACGCGTACGCAGCCCTGCGCGAAGGCGCGAGCGGCTTCCTGGTCAAGGACGCACCCGCCGACGAAATGCTCGTCGCGATACGCGGCGTACTGCGCGGCGACACCTTCGTCTCCCACTCCGTCACCCGGCGCCTGATCGACCGCTACGTCACCGGCAGCAGCCCACCGGTCGGCCGCGAACGCCTCGACCTGCTGACCGACCGCGAACGCGAAGTCCTCGGCCTGGTCGCCCGCGGCCTCAGCAACCGCGAGATCGCCGCCGCCCTCCACCTCGGCGAGACCACCGTCAAGACCCACATCGGACGTGTACTCACCAAGCTCGACCTCCGCGACCGCGTCCAGGCCGTGGTATTCGCCTACGAATGCGGCCTCGCGACGCGCTGATGCCCCATCGCGGAAACCGTCCGCCAGACGTCCTTTGTCCTTGGGGTGCAACCGGGTGTGGGGCGGCGGCCCGTCGGCTGCCGGCCTGCGGCTCATGACGTGGCTGCCTGTCGACTTCGTCCTTCCGGTTCGCGTGGCGCTGCCCGGCCATCATCTCCTGCGTCCGGTCAGGGGTGCCGACGCCGCGCTCGACCACCCGCCGCTCTCGGTGTGCAGCCGTGCGTACCGGTCAGTTTTGTCGGGTGGCGAAGACGTATGCGACTCCGGGGTTGCGGGTGATCACGGCGTGGCCGGTGCCCACCGGTAGGGGCATGTCCGAGACGGTGCGTTGGAGGACTGCTTTGGTGCGGAGGTCGACGGCCATCGAGGGGTTCTTACCGGAGTACAGGACCGGGCCCACGACGGTGACCGGGGCCAGGCGGACCTCGTCCTTGGCCTGCTGCCACAGCAGGGTCCCGATGTCGGTCTCCCAGGCGGCGGTGGTGTTCGTCGTCGCGACCACGACGACGGATCCCTGAGGGTTGGAGAGCCCGGACTTGTGCGTGCCCGAGAGCGTCGGGCCGGTCGACAGCAGCCTGCCGGTGGCGGGGTCGTTGACACTGTAGGCGATGGCGGGGGACTGCGTTGCGCCGTAGTCGTACCAGGCGATGACCAGCTTGTCGCCGTCCTGTTCGACGAGTTCGGGATCCACGGTGGCGGCTGCGCCGGCCGGCCGGGCGAGGTTCTGCGGCGTCCACAGGGTGGCCCCGGTGGCGGGATCGAACCCGGCCAGGGTTTCCGCTCTGTGCAGGTCCACGGACTTGGAGTCGCGGCGCCGGTGGACGATCACCCCGGAGGCGACGGTGGCGCTCTCGTCCATGCAGACCCGGTCCTGGCAGGGGATCCGCCAGCCGGGAGCGTCGCTGCCGGCGTCGCTGATCACCAAGGCCCCGGCGTCGCTTCCCCTGCCGTGCTCGGTGACGATGCGCCTGCCGTCGACGATGAAGGGCTTGTCCTGGCCCGGGTATTCCTTGTGGGCGATGCGCTGCCCCTTTTCGTCGAAGACGTCGACCACCCAGGCCGTCTTCGCCGGCGAGATCCCGTCGGAGGGAGTCTTCTTCACGCTCTCGCTCACCAGCGCGGGACGGCCGTGCCAGGTGCCCGCGACCGGCTTGCCGGGAACTTCGACGCTCGCGTGACTCGCGCCGGTCGCCGCGTCGCGGAACTCCACACCACTGCCGTCCCCGCCGTCCCCGTGCGGCGTGATCAAGGCGACGCTCGCGCCGAGGGGTGCCGCGCTCGCTCCGCGGCCGGTCAGTTGCGCCGACCAGAGCGGTGCGCCGCGTACGCCCGCCGGTGGTTCCCCGGGAAACGCGGCCGCCGTGGACCGGCGCCCCGCACCGCCCGAAGCGGCCGCCGTTGCGGCGGATCCGCCATCCGGGCCCTTCGGGCTCCCGCCGCCGGAATCAACGCATCCCGCGACTGCCAGGCTCGACGCCACACCGACGGCGAGTAACACCACACGCCTCATGAGCACACCAACTCCCCCGTCCGACGCAGGTCTTCGACCCGTCCGAGCACCGGCACCATAGCCGACGGCGCGCGTGATCGCTCTTCCGGCCGAACCGGCCGGCACGACAGTGGGCGTTCGAGGGAGTACGGTCTCGGGCCGCTGCTGTCCGGCACGACGGCGGCGGCGGGCCCGGGGCGCGGTGGATCCGGTTTCGTACGTCGAGCACCCTCACCGGTTTTGGACGATCGACGGTCCGCCCCCACAGCGGCTACGTTTCGCAGGCGCGGCGCGAGCTTCGGTCGGGTGACGCCGATCGTGTCCCGGGCGCGGTCGGTGCCGGCGTCACGCCTGCCGGCACCGAAGCGCCCGCCCACCCCGCGGGCTCGGGGCAGGGACCGCAGGGCCGCGGCGGGACCCGGCGACGGGGAGAGGCCGGACCACCACGACGGGACGGGCACAACGACCCATCGGCCGCCGAGCGACGCCTACGCTCCCGGAGACAACCGGCCGACCGCGTCGACCCACCCGCCGGCCGCGGAAACGGCCTTCGTAGCAGTCGGACGGTTCGTGGGCGAGCAGGGCGGCCTGGCGGCACGCGTTCCGGTCGCCTACTGCGCCGGCGCGGTCGGCGGCGGCCGGGAGCACGGTGTTCAGGGTGAGCGCGAGCCGGAGGATTGCGTGACGTACCTCCTCGGCCTCGTCGTCGCCGATCGCCTCGCCCGGGCCGCCCGCGGGATCCGGGCCCCCTGCCCTCCCGCCAGGGACGGCACGCCCTGCAGCGCGAGGAGCGCAGCCGCCAGGACCGGCGAGGCGTTGTCCCACAACGCGGGGAGGATCTCTCCCGGTCCGCGCACAGCGCCAGGAGACTGCCCGCCGCTCCCGCCGGGCAAAAGCCCTGGCATGCCGCCCGCAGGACGGACCCCGTATCGCCGGGATCGACCTCGCGCAGCGCGGCGTCGTGCTCCTCGAGGAGCACCCGCACGTCTTCCGCTCACCGTCGTCGCCGCCGCCCATACGCGCCCCACCTTTGTGTCCGTCCGCGAATCCTCATCGCCGAACCGGTCGACCGCGATAGGGAAATCACCCACCCAAGGGGCGGAACTCCGCCGAGTCGCCTTCCTGTTGCTTCCGCACGGCCGGTGTGTCGTAGGCCGGGGCCCGGTCCTCGCACGGGTGGCAGACAGCGTGGCGGTGACGAGGGGGGCGGGGCGAGCAGGTGCTCACGCGGGTTCAACGACTTCGCCGGCCTCTGGGTCGCGCGCCGGGCCCGCCCGCCGGACGCCCCCGCGCGGTACCACGCGGCCGTGCCACCTCCGTGCCACCTTCGTCCTCGAGGTACAGGCCACCACCGTCGACCGCCTCCGCGCCCACGGCCCGATCGACGGGAAGGCGTTCGCGACCCTGCGCCGACCCCGGTGACCCCGGTGCGCCCGCCGGTGCGCCGGACGGTGAGGTGACGGTGCGGTCGGGGATGAGGCCCCCGACCCGCCGAACCGGAGTCCAATAGACGCAGGTCGGAAGCACTTTCTGTGTATCTGATCAAGACCCGGACGCACCCCCTGGCAGGGGCGCGAGGTCAGCCGCTTTCCCGGCCTGGCAGGGGCGCACCGTCCAGGAAGGCGTGATAGATCTCGACGGCGTCCGGCTCGATTTCAGAGTTGGAGGGGCCGTAGCGGGTGTCGGTGCGGTCCCGCTTCGGCCCGGAGACCCAGAACTCCTCACCGGTCGCCACGTCGTAGAAGTTCGCGTCGGACATCCCCCCTGCACGGCGCAGTGTCCTGCCGTGAAAGTACGCGGTGCTCCAAGTCTTCGAGAAGTCCACCCACCCGATCCACGAGGGTCCGCGGTCGGTGCTGTAACCAGTCTTCAACTGCACGAACATCAGACGTCGAGGCATACGTTCAGGGTCCTGCACAGGCCGCACCTGTGACCAGCCATTTTGCGGGCGCCTACGAGACCCGACGCCACCGCCGACAAGGGCCCGGACAGGTGGGTACGACCCGATGCACTCTCCGCCTATCCGATCAAGACCCGCACAAGCCCACTCGTTCGCGTTGGTGGCTGGTGAGCGTGTCCCAGGCGACTTTCTGCCGGACGACCCACCGGGCGACCGGCGTGCCGCGATGGACCACGCCGAGGCCCACGTCGTCGAGCCGGGCCCGGGAGTGTTCGGTGGCCTGGACGCTACCGGCGTCGGCGAGTCGTCCTCGCAGGTCGTCGTAGCCGGTGGAGATGTGCACCTGCGGCGGCAACACCGAAACGTCGTGGCGTCCGGTCGGCAACACCGGCACCGCGACGGTCCTCACCCGCTCGTCGAGCCACCGCAACTCGTGCGCGAGGATCGTCCACACCCCCCGTGTGGGGCCAGTACGGGCACACCGTCGGGACACCGAGAACGCGATCCGCTCCCTAGCGGCACACCCGGCGGTACGCGTTGTGTGCGAAGGCTTCGCGGGCTTCGTCGGAGGCGCCGCCGGTGCAGGGTCGATCATCCCGGCCGAGAAGAATCACATTCGTTCGACGGGGCCCGTTCGCATCCAACCAATGGTTTCGCGGGACTTGCAGTGCTTGAATGCCGCGGTGGTCTTGGACGTGGGGGAACTGCTTGCAGCGCACGATCGCATCCTGCGTGGCTCCGGTTCGGCGCATCCGCGGTTCGGCACAGTGGTCGGGCGGATCGGACCGTTGACCCTCACTCACTACGGTACCCACTGCATCGTCGAGCACCTCGCTCTGGACGCCTCGACCCCGGTCGCGCGGCTTGCCGCGCAAGTGCGGCAGAGCGCGGCCGAGCGTGTGGAACCTGTGGAGTGGCGTGTGTTCGCCCACGACGCCGAGGCATCCTGACGGCCTCGCTCGAAGCGGCGGGTCGGTGACGTGCGCGTCATCGAGCCGGCGGCGCGGCTGGCCCGCGGCCGGGGCCCCGGCGTCCCTGCTGCGATCGCCACCGGCAGCAGTCGCCGTTTCGTCCGGGCGGGACTGGGACGCCGCAAAGCCGGCCGGTGTGTTCGACGTGGTCGTTGTCCGCGATGACGTCGCGCGCGGCAAGCCCGCCCCCGACATCTTTCTCCGCGCCGCAGGACTGTTGGGGGTCCCGGCCCGCTGCTGCGTGGTCTTCGAGGATGCCGATACCGGCATCGCCGCCGCCCTGGCTGCCGGCATGCGTGTGACCGATGTGCGGCGGCACCTCACGGGGGCCACCGACACACGCCGATCCGTGGCGTCCCGGCTTTCCCCGCGAACGCGGGTGATGTGCCGGTTCGACGACCGGCAGGCACCCAACGGGCCGTGAGCCGGGTGCTTTTCACGGGTTTCGTGGCGGTCCGACCGGGCTGCGGAGGTGATTCCACGGGTTGTCCGGTCGCGGTTCGGGGTCTTCGAGGTGGAGCAGTGCGCGAAGGCAGCGGTGGAGTGCGGTGTGGCCGGTGTAGTCGTCGCGCGCATCCAGGGCAGCGGTGCCATCACTCGGGCGATCGTCTCGCTCGCGCACGCGTCCAGCGCGGTGCGCAGTTCGTCCGGGACCGGTGCGTCGGTTGGCCGCGGCGGCGTGACGCCTCGGCCGGGGGCGACGCGATCCCCGCGGCGATCCCGATCGACTGCGAGGAGGGGCGGGCAGTGCGTAGCCTGGTTCGGAATCATGGTCGGTACGCGACGTATTCGGCGGCGTCTGCCCGGCGCCGCCCGGGGGTGAGCGATGACGTACACGGATCCCACGCTGCCCAGGAGACTGGCGGCGCTGCACCAGGACGTGCTGGAGTTCTTCGCCCGGGTGGAATCCCTGCTCGCACAAGCGGATCCGCACCTGGAGGACACGAAGAATCGCAAGAAGGCCACCCAGGCACTGATCGATCTGGTCACCGAGGCGCGAACCTCCGTGCAGAACCTGGAACTTCGGATGGCGATCATCGCGCCGATGAAGGCCGGCAAATCCACCATCGTCAACTCGCTGGTCGGCTACGACCTGGTGCCCAGCCGGGCCGCCGCGATGACCACGTTACCGACCGAGATCGTGCTCTCCCAGCCCGACGACAGGCTTCGCCCGACGCTGCAGATCGACCCCAGGGACCACGAACTCTTTCGAGAGGCCATCCGCCGGATCGCCGACGAACTGGCCCCGGACAGTGCCGATCCCGGCTATCGGGATCGGATGACCGGCCGCTACCCCTACCTCGCCGACTTCCTTCGGCAGATCCAGGACGACTGGCTCGCTCGCTGGAACCGCACCACCTTCACCGGCCTGGACGACATTCGCGGCGCCCTCACCGCGTTCAACGACCTGACACGCCTGGCGGCGGGGCTGCGCAATCCCGTGCACCTGGCGGACCGGCTGCACGCCGTGCCCCGCATCGTGGCCTCGCACCGATGGGCTCCCACCGACGACACGACCGCGTTCGGCCACCTCGTGCTGGTGGACACCCCCGGCCCGGACGAGGCGAACAGCGGCCTGCGCCTGTCCGACGTACTGCGCCAACAACTCGACAAGTGCTCGGTCATCCTGGTCGTCCTGGACTTCACCAAGCTCAACAGCACCGCCGCGACGACCATCAAGGACACGATGGAACCGGCGCTCGCGGTGATCCGACGCGACCAGTTGTTCGCCGTGGTCAACAAGGTCGACCAGCGCCGACAGGGCGACATGAAACGCGACGAACTCCGCCGGTTCGTGATCGACGACCTGCGTCTGGTGGACGGCGACGCAAGTGACCGGGTCTTCGAACTCGTCGCGATCCGGGCCCTCCAGGCGGTCCGCTGCCTCGACGAGGTCGAGGCGGCCGAGGCGACCCGACCGGGCAGCTTCCAGCCTCGGAGCGGACCGGCCACGCGGGCGCTGTACGAGTTGATCTACACGATCGAAGCCGAGGAGGAACTCGGCCAGGCGACCACGGAAAGCGTGCGCAGGCTCGCGGAGAAGGCCCGCTCGCGCTCCGGCCTCGACGACTTCCTGCGCCAGGCGATCGCCACGCTGCGTACCCAGGCAGGCTCCCGGGTCATGCAGAACGCCCTGCGCCGCACGGTCGCGGGCATCGTCGGACTGGCAAACGAGGTGCAACTGCGGCGCGGCGCACTCAAGAGCAGTCGTGAGGCGGTGGCCACCGAGATCGAACTGCTCGACAACGACCTGCGCCGGATCGGCGAGATACGCGAGGAACTCGACAGCAACACCGACGTCGCCGACCAACTGCGCTCCGACGTCGACAAGATCCTGCGTGGCACGCGCGGCAGGAGCCTGCGCGCCATCCGCGACATCGAGGTGACGGACAAGCCCGCCGGTATCGCGGGGGAGGCCCGGCTGATCTCCCAGGCGCTTCGGCCCAATCAGCAGGTGCCGGCCGTGGACGCGGTCGAATTCGACACCGTGGAGGACGCGCAGGCATTCCTGAGCCTGCTCACCCGACCCGTGATCGAGAGCATCGACGAGGCGCTGAAGGCGGCCCAGAGCACGGCCGCACGCACCTTCGTCGAACGGATCAACAGCGAGGTGGACCGGCACGGTGCTCGGCTCCAGCCGGTACTGGAAGAGGCGCACCGACGCCTGCGCACCCAGTTCCGGATCACCCTCGACGTGCCGCCGGCCGAACTCTCCGACGACACCGAGGACTGGGCCGCGATCCCGCTGCGCAGCGAACAGCGCACCATCGAGATCTTGGTGGAGAAGACCCTGCGCCGGCGCGTCTGGTACAAGGTGTGGATCGGCTGGGGCACATTCCGGGAGCAACATCGCGAGGAACAGCAGAAGTCGTTCCACCGGATTGGCCTGGACGATGTACGCGAGCGGATGATCGGCGACCTGGACCGCAAGATCGAGGCGATGCGCGAGGAGTTCCACGCCTACCTGACGAGCGAGTTGTCCCGACACGTGGAGAACTACTACGCGCAATTGCGTAGATACCTCCAGCGCTACCGGGACGCGCTCGCCGAATCGCTCAAGGATCGCGAGCGCAAGCGTGAATCGCTCGGCGAGTGGGAGGCGCGGGTGGGCCGCTTCCATGAGGAGTTGCGGGCCGAGACGCTGATCGCCGAGGACTTCCTCGACGGCCTCCAGCCGATCACTTCCCTGCACGGCCTGCAATGAGCGACCCGACCGGCCCGACCGGTGAGTTTGAGATCGCCCCCGCCCGGGTTTCCGAACTGGCCCGGAGCATCCCGCTGGTCAGCGACGCGCTGTTGCTCGAACTGGTCAACTGCCTCCAGGTCGCCACCGATCTGACCCGGCTTCCCCGGCACAGCGGGTTCTTCAAGGCGTTCGTGGCCCGGACCGTGGGGCGAGAGGCGCAATCCCTGCTCAACCGCAACGTGGTCGACGCACAGCGGTTGCTGCTGCAGCGGATCGAGGAACTCACCGGCCAGGGCTCGGTGTCCAACCTCGCCCTGGCTCAGGCCGGTCGGCTCCTCGCCCGGACCCGGCAGGACCTGGACCGGCTGACCACCGACGAGAGCGACCATCGGACGGCGCTCGACGCGACCCTGACCCGGCTGCAGGCCGGCTGGGCCGATCAGCACCGACTGCTGACCGGCCGCCTGGAGGCGATGCACCACCTCGACATGTTGATCACGGCGTGGTCGGCCGAGCAGACCTATCGCGGGCTGCCCTGGGCGTTGCAGGTGGTTCTGCTCGCCCAGGAGGCGTATCGCGGACCGGTGGGCCAGTACGAATTCCAAAGCGGTGACCCGATGTTCCGCGATCTGCTGGCGAACAAGATCCTGGCGGGCAGCCGTACGCGACTGCCCCGCCTGCTGTTGCTCGACGACGAGTTGTTGGCCCCGTGTCTGCGGTTGGAATCACCGGCGGACATCCCCATGCTCGCCGACCTGGTCCGTTCCTACTCCCGGCTCGTGGACGGTCACGTGCCGCTGCTTCCGCTGCCGTATGTGGTCGGCCGATGTCTGGTGCTGGCGGCCGAGGCGGCGGGTCCGGTCCAGGACGTGGTCCACCGGGCGATCGAGGACGCGGCACGGTACGACATCCGGCCGGGGCGGACGGTCAACCCGCGGGCGTTCGTGCGCCAGGTGGTGGCGAGCACGGCCGCGGTGGTCGCCGCCGACCGTCGGATGCTCTCTCCCGCGGAGCCGGCGATGGGCCCCGGGCCCGGCGTGGAAGCGGAACCCGTCGTGGGGTCGGCGCGAGGCGCCGAGGCGTCCGCGGATGCGGATGCGGGACCCGTCGTGGGGTCGGCGCGAGGCGCCGAGGCGTCCGCGGATGCGGATGCGGGACCCGTCGTGGGGTCGGCGCGAGGCGCCGAGGCGTCCGCGGCG